>JAISFI010000006.1 GCA_031263685.1 Dysgonamonadaceae bacterium
TTTAAGTCTATAAGTCTTTCAGGATGCTGTGCATCATAGAGGTAGATGCCGGTTGATTCACCGAAACTTTCCATGCCGGAGAAGTTCAGGAAAATTTCGCCTTTTTCCGAAGTGCGGATGCACAGGGGAACCGTAATATCCTCGGCACTCATCCCAATGAAATTAATATCCAAAGCGTAACCGTCGCTGGAGCGGGTGTAAAGCTGGACATGTTTCAGCACATCATCCGAATCATAGACTTTGGAGACGAACAGTTTATAACTGTCTTCCGATGGAATGTAATGCGTGGCATAAGAGTCGCCCTGCAGCACAATCGCCTTGCTTACCTCTGTGCCTGCTCCCGTGTTGCGAACGGCCAGAATATTCAACTGCCTGCTTGACGGAGAAGCGTCCGGGGCGGCGCTACGGAAAGCATCTTCCGGTTTGATCGACGTTGTTGTATGATTATATATATTCGCCTTCAGGTTATTGACGCCATTTTTTACCTCCACCACAAACGATTGCATGGGAGGTATCAGACCATTGGATTCTCCTGCCGGTTCTTCTAAAGGATCGGTAGTAATATATTTTCCTTCACTACCCTCGTTCCACGCATAGCTGTAAAAGTTATCTATATCCGTACCGCTGTGCACTATTTTGTATCCCTTGCTATCAAGTTGCTGTTGGTTGGTTTCGTAGAACTCCGTGAAATTCAGGTGCGCCATAAACGGATTACCGATGAGAACGCTTCCGGCGCCGCTGACAGGAAACGTTACATCTCCATTCACATTCACCTCTCCCTCATAGATGAAACGTCCGTTTTTGTCCCGTTCTATGGAATATGTTTTGGAAATATTGCCGGGAGGATAGCGATCGGGATTGTAGAGATGATGTTGTGTATCATGCTTCGGAAATTCAAAAGTTTTAGAATCATGCGAACCGGCATCCTTTCCGTCGTCAACCCAGATGGCTAAGCCGCTACCGACGCCCAGTTCTACGTTGGGCGTATTAAACGCACCATTCCACGAACCGGTCGAAGTCTGTGTTTCGGGATTCTCGATATTGAACTGCACCGTATAGGCCGTTTGTTCATCTACATACGGATCGGGGTCTTCGCGATAAAAGTCACCGCTGTACATTTGATGCAACGGTGGCGAGAACATATACCACTGATTGGCCGTGATATTCAACTGCACACGGGCGCTGTCATAGACCAGCAGGTCTTGACGCTCAAGCTCCGCGCCGTGTTCAAAACGAATGATATGGCAGGCCACCGTATCGGTCAGGACGGGATACTTCGTTTCCGTACCGGGCGATGGCAGCGTGACAACCGATGACAGGGCAGGTAAATAACCGTCGGCATTGTCATTCTCATTAAGTTTAAGCTCCCAGTTATCCGGATTCAGCCAGTTTGCATCTGTACCCGCTTTGCGCCAGTAAAGCTGGATGGGCGGGGTCTTGACGGGCAGATAAATCTTTCCATAATTAGTGCCGGAAAAGATCGCAGAAACATACAAATCGTTCCTTCCCGGAACGGTCGGCTTAAAAGAATAGGCGGGAGAAGTCTCCAGCACCACCTCTTCCAAATCCGCATCCGCATACCAGCTACCCTGAAAGCCGTTGGAAGTGATTTCGAGCGTACATTCCTCGCCCAGGGCAACCATATTGTAGAGATAGGGATTGGGCGTTTTCAGCGTCAGCAGCGCGAGTTTTTTTGATGCATCCTGCAGGGAAAACGGAGCTACGGCCTCGTCGCAGGTAGCGCCAAATCTAACGACAGTTTTCACATCCGCCCGGACAGTCTGCACCGGCTGGCTGACCACCGCAGACGTCGGCGTATAGCGAACCGGAATCGTGTATGTAAACGGCTTGTTGCGCCCGTAAGTAGAAGCTCCATTCAGCGCGCTGACCGGCAATGCAATGCGGAGGCCGGTAGCAATGAGCGTTATATCGCTTTCGGAGACACTCCCGTTCAAGCTGCTGATATCGGAGGAAGTAACCTGAACCGGCCCGTCAACGGCAAGCCATTGCGGGAGCGTGATTTCCGTATAATCCTTGCCCTCCACATAATTGATCGCGTCACCGTAGATTTTCTCCACCCTTACTTGTATGGAGTCGGTGAGGATTGCACCTCCCAGCGCCGAGTTCCCGCTTTCCGTGGTCACCGCAAGGTTATAGACATAGTTGTAATTGATGCCGGTAGGCAGGTAAGCCGTCCGGATGGCATTGTCGCCACTCACGGCCTGACCGCAGCCGGTCTGTCCCGCCAGGGTTGCCGTGATGTAACTGCCGTTCAGATCGGTTTCGCACTCCGGCCGGAAATCCATACGGAGGGTGGCTTTCTGCATTGCCGCGGACGGATTGCTCTGATAGCCGTCGAACATGAAATCCGAAACATCCAGCGCGGCGCTCAAATCGAAAGTAAAGTTGCGGGAAACCGTCCGGTTGGCATTACAGGCTATCAGCGCTTCCTCGACAGATGAGGGAACCGGCTGCGGCGTACTCCCTGCCGGATATTCTATTGTTGCGCTTCCGGCTATATAATGTTGACCTTTGGGAATCGTAACTGTCATTTGAGGGTTTTTCAAAATGCCCTGACTTCCGCTTGCGTCAATCGTTGCCGTCAGGGTGTAGGACGTCTGGAAAATCCATCTTGTACCTTCGGGAACGCTGATGCTGCCCGCAATGCTTGCCGGAGCGGTGAGTATCTGGATTTGCTTTTTCGGCCCGTTGTGATCGTAATCGGAAATGACGATGGCGTTCGCCGTATTGGGCGACCAGTCTTCCCCGAAATTGGATACGGTATAGACCGTTATGTTGTCTGCGGAACAGTCGCTTACCCCGTCGTAATCGAACGATAGCGCGTAGTTGGGAACATCGCCGGGAGCCAGTGAGCCTAACGATAACCAGCGCCCCTCGTAGGTGCTTCCGCCGGTGACAGGCTGGTCGGATGAATTGTTTTTCTGTAACGATAAGTTGCTGACATTACCGGCTACATACAGCCATACGTTCATTGACGAAGCGGCATTGGCCGAACCGATAGATATAGCCGGAAGGGTTAAACGCTTGCTGTAAGCATTGATGCTTGTGGTGGTTGTGGATAAGTCAAGGCTTGCACCAATATAATTGATTACGCTGGAAGCTGAATAATTACGATTCGCGTTCGTCGGTAAAAATTTATATTTGATGTTCGTCAAAAATTCTTTTTCAGCAGCAGACGCTTCTGTTGTCGCCTGCACGGTGATATCAACATAATAACTGAAAGAACCTCTCGCGTACATCCATTGGTCGGTCGTGATAGGCGGATAGCTCTGGTCATTGTAACCCTGGTAAAAAATGGAGTCCAAATTATAAGTGTAGGTTGTCTGTCCGGAAGCATCCGTTACTTTTGATGCAGGCGGTAGGGATAAATCCGCATTGGAGCTAATATAGCTATCCTTGAATGTTAACTTATCGTCATTTCCCAATATATATCCGGCAGGAACCTTCAATTCAAACTCGGATGGAGCGATTGATGGACGGTATTCATAAGCAACATCGGGGTTTAACTGATTGTCGTACTGAAAGAATCTCATGTAATCGGTAATCGTTATGGGACTGTGATTTGTAAAAGAATAACGTTGATAAGATGTATGATAGCGCACATAAAGGTGTATTGATGCAATGGAGATTGCTTTGGCAAGGATATCTTTTCCATAGCGGTTAACTGCTGAAGGAGGGCTGAATATATCTGCCGCAGATGAGATATCGCTGTCGCTCAAATAGGATTCTATGCTTGTACTGAAAGTCCCAGACGGAAAATCGGGTTTGGTTCCTATTGAAAATGGCAGGGTAAGGGTGAATTTATTTCCTTCGGACAGTGCAGTGGTATTTATTTTTACATAACACTGACTGTTTGAATACACGACAGGAGTACCGGTAAGGGTCTCTCCATCCTCTATTTCGAGCCTTGCATTTCCAAAACTCATGCCACTGCTGGAAAATTCGATAGCAGAATTTAATGTCAGGTAAAAAAAATCTCGCCCGAACGTATTTCCGGCAATTTCCCCTTTAATAATCATCTCTCCCGAATCGCCATTCCGGTATTGGAGATGGTTGATGTAGGAATCCGACACGGGAGTCACTCCATCATCGGGAATACCGTTGTTATCCAAATCGGCTAATCCCCTGGTAATGCGGTAAAAGTCGAACGACTTTAGCCGCACGCCATCGTTTTCGACTAAGAAGGTGACCGGTTGGAAAACTTGCGTAACCCGTTCCTGCGTCGGCCTGTAAGTGTCGAGCAGTGCCTGTGCCGCTTTCCCCAGGTTCCAGTTTACCCAGTAATGGATGTTATCCTGCTGGTTTTGCGTGTAATTATGCGATGTAACCGTTTTATACTTTAAAGTAAGCGTTTTTGTAACAGAATTATTCACTCTGATGGAATAAGTTTTGCCGTCATCGTCTGTCGTATAGCCTATGGGGGTACAGTCGGCCAAACGGAGTGCACTGGAGGCTGTGTTGTCGACTACGCCGTCTAATTCCATCCAGACTGGTAATTTTACGTAAATATCAATGGTTTGCGCGTTTGTGATAGAGCCAGTGTTTGCTCCTGTATATAACGAGAGAGAAGATTCCCCCAACGTATTTGGAGGAAGCCCTGCTGCGTCTGCCGCTGTCCTGAAAACAGGAGCTTGCATATCTTTGCCACCGGAAAAAGACTGATTATGAGCCGGACGATTGGCCGCCGGAATGGTTGTCCCATTCGGGTCTGAGCCAAAGATAAGATAGTGCATCCACTGTATATTGCTTGTCTGGGTATTAATAATATTTCCGGCGTAGCCCGTATTGTCAAAGATATCGCCTTGTATCACGGGACAATAGACGGTTAAGATATCATCCGGTTTCATTTCATCGGAAGTGTATGCATAAATATTTTTCGGTTTTCCTATATAGTCTGATTTTATCCGGCGATAACTGTCGCTGGATAAAGTTTCAGTTACCGATGTACTGTTAAAACTTTTCAACGGATTGCTGTTAATCGAATAGCAGAGATTGAGAAGGTCAATATAGGCGACGTTATGCAGAAATGACACATCTCTATAGGCAATGAAATTCAGATACGGATTTATTACGCTTGCCTTTCCGGTGTTTTTGTATTTAACCCGGAGGTAGGCTGGTGTTTGTCCATCCATAGGCATATTATAGGGAGATGCAATAGCCGCAGTTACCGGATTGGTGTTCATCGCCCAGTCAACAGAAAGGAACGTGATGACCGGGTTTTCCGTTATCGTGGGATAAACCAGGTTTAAGGTGGTTCCCGTGCCGGATACGCAGTTGGAAGCGGAAGGATACTGGAAGGTTGCGGTAATGCTTCTCTGTCCGTTCATACTGGAATAGGCATCGAAAGTCAACTGGCGGGCGGAAGCATTAAAGGTCTCGTCTGTCAGCATGAATGTCCATGTTTTGGGATTCGGCCCGCTCGGAACGGCGGTTACCGTAAGGTCATCTAACTTGAAGTTTTCGAGGAAAGTATATTGATCGCCCGAAAAGGCAATTTTCAGCGAACGGGCGCTGCCATTGCTTACGTCGATGTTGTAAGTGAAGGTGGCTTTTTCAGTGCCTCCGCCGGGGGTAGTCAGGTTGACGGTGGTCGGCGTCTGGGCAACCATACGGATTGTCGGCTTGTGTGCGGCGACGGTCAGCGACTGTTCGCCGCCGGATACCGGGGTTGTTCCGGAGAGGATTTTAACGGTTGCCGTTCCGGAAGTGAAAGCGCAGGTATTGGCGATGACTTTCACCTGCAAATGTGCACGTGTATTCACATTCAGGGTGCCGCCTGCAAAAGTGATGCTTACCTTGATGCCGGCGCTTACCGTACCTTCGGGTGTTGCCGTGACGGTTCCTGTAGCATTTCCGTCAGCGGTTACCGTTTCCTGGTAGGCCACGTTGGGAGGAAGCTGTACCTCTACTTTGGCGTTGTTTATGGCAGCCGACAGGGGAGAAAAGTCCACGTCGATGACGCCAATATCGCTGAGAACAGTGATGGATGCCGGAGTCATGGTGGGCGGGGTATTTGCTGTCCAGGCGACTTGCTGCGCGTGGAGGTTCATGATCGTGCCTGTCAGTAACAGGCTAAGCAAAAAAAATAAAGGCTTGCGTTTCATAAATATGTGAGTTGTAAAGTGAATAATTGTGTGTTATAAAAACGTCAAGACGTTTTCCTAAAATCGTTATTACGTTTTCCCAAAATCGTTATTACGTTTTTCCTAAATCGTTATTACGTTTTCAGCAAATCGTCCTGACGTTTTTTGCAGAACATTCAGGCCTTTTCAAATTTCAGGTTGTTCTGCATCTCTTTCAGGTCGATGCCCGGACGGAAAACGACTTTCGACGATTTAATCATCGACGAATGAAATTTTTCTGCCGTTTCCGCACCATCGCTGCTGAGGCTGATTTGAAACGAGCCGAAATCGCCAAAGCGTACGATTTCTCCGTTTTCGAGGTGCCGTCGCAATACTTTGGTCAGGTCGTTCAATACTGCGAGCGTGTCGGTGTCGCTTACTGTGGTCGAACCTTCGGCGATTTCCTTACTCAGCTTGCGGAACGTCAGTTCGCCGCTGGCTTTAGCCGAAGCATACCATCTCTTAGGCGCCGCTGGATTGGCGGGGTTGCCTTTTTCTACTGTCACAAATTTTACTGCCATTGTGTAAATAAATTTAGT
>JAISFI010000080.1 GCA_031263685.1 Dysgonamonadaceae bacterium
AATTATTTTTTAACATATTTCCAAAAGAAAAAACTAAAAAACTTTTTTTGTTCCAAAAGTTTTCATTTACTTTGCAGCGCGAAAATTTAAAATATATATCTATATCTTTCGTCTTAAACAATTGAAGACAATTATTAATGGAACTAAAAGAACGAATCATCGAATGTGCATCGCTGCTCTTTTTCCGGAAAGGAATAAAAAGCACAACAATGTCTGATGTTGCCAATGCATCCGGAATTTCAAAAAGAACGCTTTACGAAGCTTTTCACGACAAAGAAGAACTCCTGGATATTTGCTTCGAAGAAAATATAAAAAAATCGGAAATGGAAATCGACGAAATTGTCAAATCCTCCGAAGACGTCATTGAGACAATGATGCGCATCTACACCAAATACCTCAGCGAAATGCAGAACGCAAACAAATCGACGGTATACGACCTGAAAAAGTATCACCCGTCGATTTATAAAAAAATCGAATGTAAACAGGCAGAAGACACAAACAGTTTTATCCCACTCTTCCAAAGAGGAGTTGAACAGGGCTTCATTCGGAAAGACCTCAACATTGAGATTACAATATGGCTCCTGAAAAGCCAGTTCCGAGCCTTAATAGAAAACAATTTCCCCTCGGACAAATACTCGGCAGGCGAAATTATACGCATCATCATGCTCAATTTCATACGGGGCATCGCGACCCTGAAAGGACTTGAGAAAATTGAAAAACTGATGAGCGAATTGAAAAATTGAAAATAAATTTCTTATTACTAAAATAAATTATATGAGAGTAGATTTAGGCAAAAAGTTGATTATGACAGCAATGACGATTCTAACTCCTTTTCTGGCGAACGCACAAGAGAAACAACCCCCTCTTGAATTAACGTTGGAAGGAGCTATCAATATTGCTTTGAGCGAGAACCCGTCGGTGAAAGTAGCCGACATGGAAGTACAAAAAAAGAAATATGCGAAAAAATCTTCCCAATCGGCGCTTTACCCCCAAATTGACGTCGTAGGACAATACAGCAGGACGCTTAAAAAGCAGGTAATGTATATGGACGGAGCGTTTGACACAAATTCCATGATGCTTCCGTTGATTAACGGAATAGACCAGACATTCCAGTCGAATATTAATGGCTATAAATCGGACCTGAACCAAAACATTCAGGCAAACTCGGCTCCTCCCGCCGACCCGAATGCAGGAATATCCATCGGACGCGACAACAACTGGTCGGCTGGACTTCAACTGAACTGGCCCATCATCGTTCCGACACTTTGGAAAAGCCTCGAACTTTCGAGCCTGGACGTGGAATTAGCCGTAGAAAGCGCCCGTTCATCCAAAATCAATATGGTGAACTCCGTCAGGAAAGCCTATTACGGCGTTTTGCTGGCAAAAGATGCACTGCACGTTTTCCAGGAAAGCCATGACAATGCCGTCCTGAGTTACAACGACATCAACAACAAGTTCAAACAGGGAATCGTTTCCGAATTTGACCTGATTCGAGCCGATGTCAATGTCAAGAACATCAAACCCAACCTGATTCAGGCGCAAAACGCATACAACCTCGCGACGCTGTCCCTGAAAGCCTTGATGGGTATCGACATGGAACAGGAAATTGCCATTCCAGGCAGTCTCCTGGATTATGAAACAGGACTTTATACCGAAGTGCTCGGACTGGATACGTCGCTGGACCAAAATTCGGATTTGAAAAAATTCGACATCCAGACCGAACAGCTCCATAAAACCTTGCAGATATACAAAAGGCAGTACCTGCCGACAGTTGCCATTACGGGAAACTACATGTACATGTCGATGAACAACGATTTCCGTTTCGGCGACTACAAATGGAATCCCTATTCAACTGTCAGCCTGAACGTTTCCATCCCTATTTTCGACGGACTCAAAAAATCGAACGATATCCGCCAGACAAAAGCATCGATGGAACAAATGAAATGGCAACGGGAAGACGTCGTCCGCAACCTCCAACTGGCGGTAAACAGCAATGTCAGCAACATGACCAACTATGTGGAACAGGTATTTTCGACGAAAGACGTTGTAGCACAGGCTAAAAAAGGATACGAAATCTCCCAGAAACTGTACGATACGGGAATGGGCACGCTACTCGACCTGAACACCGCCCAGTTGGGACTGACACAGGCAAGCTTAGCCTTTACCCAGGCAATATACAACTTTCTAACATCCAAAGCCGATTTGGATAAAACATTAGGAATAGACCCCAATCCCCAATCATTCAAATGAGACAGAAGACAATAGACACAAGACAATAGACGGTCTTTGAATCTATATCTGTCTTCTTTAGTCTTACATCTTTCATCAAACAAATAAAAACAAATAAAAATTATTTCAATATGACAATGACAAACAAATTATTATCACTCCTGTGTTTAGGAGTACTCATTTCCTGTGGAGACAAAAAGCAGGAGACGGCTCAGGAAGATACAAAAGTAAAAGTAAACACCCAGGTAGCCGAACTGAAGGAAGTAGAACGCATTTCTACTTACACCGCCAATGTACAGGCAGACGTTATCAACCAGATTACGCCAGCCATGCCCGGACGCATCGAAAAAATCTATGTCGAAATCGGACAGAAAGTGAGCAAAAACCAGTTGCTGGTTCAAATGGAATCATCCAATCTGCAGCAGCAAAATACACAATTAGCCAATTTGCAACGCGATTACGACCGTTACAGCGAACTGCTGAAAGTCGGCGGAATTGCCCAGCAACAGGTTGACCAGGTGAAAACGCAAATCGACATGCTGACTGCAGCCATCAAAAACCTGCGCGAAAATACCCAGTTACTGAGTCCAATCAACGGAGTAGTGACCGCCCGCAACTACGACAACGGGAACGTTTTCGCCCAGCAGCCGATATTGACCGTGCAACAGTTAAATCCCCTGAAAGCCATCGTGCGCGTTTCGGAATCAAACTTTACAGACGTTAAAACAGGTATGCCTGCCGAAATCAAGCTGGATGTTTACGGCAATCAAATATTCAAAGGAAAAGTTGCCCTGATTTATCCGACAATCGACGCCGCAACGCACACCTTCGGCGTAGAAGTCGACATCAACAACCAGGACATGCGCGTCCGTCCCGGAATGTACGCCCGCGTATCCATGAACTTCGGCATCAAGGAAAGCATTGTCGTACCCGACGCCGCTATCCAGAAACAGGCAGGAGCCAACGATAAATACGTCTTCGTCGTCGAAAACGGCATAGCCAAATACCGTAAAGTAGAATTGGGACAGCGCTTAGACGAGAACTACGAAGTACTTTCCGGATTGAACGACGGCGACCAGGTAGTCACCGCCGGTCAGACCCGCCTGATTGACGGAAGTCCGGTAGAAATAATTAATAACTAAAAACTGAAAACTAAAAACGAACCGGTTGATTTTTAACTTTTAGTTTTTAGTTTTTAACATTTAACTTAAAAAAAATATGAGTTTATATTCATCAGCGGTTAAAAAACCAATCATGACCGCACTAATATTTATAGGCATTGCCCTGTTCGGCTTATTTTCCTTTTCCCGCTTGCCGATTGATTTATTTCCCAAGATTGAAACAAATCAATTGACGGTGATTACGGCTTATGCCGGCGCCAGCGCTTCGGATATCGAAACCAACGTAACGCGCCCGATGGAAAATACGCTGAATACCGTCGAAAACCTGAAGAAAATTACCTCCCAATCCAAAGACAACATGTCGCTGGTGACGCTGGAATTTAATTACGGAACCGACATCAACCTGGCAACAAACGACGTCCGCGATAAAATCGACATGATTAAGTCGCAACTCCCGGACGACGTGACGAACCCAATCATCTTCAAGTTCAGTACCGACATGATGCCCGTCGTCATCTATTCGGCGACCGCCAAAGAAAGCGTCAACGGGCTTTACAAAATACTGGACGAAAAAGTAGCAAACCCCCTGAACCGTATCGAAGGCGTAGGCGCCGTCAGCATTTCCGGAGCGCCCCAGCGACAGATACAGGTCAATGTATCGCCCGAAAAGCTGGAAGCCTATCAGTTGACTGTCGAGCAGATTGCCGGAGTTATCCAGGCGGAAAACCTGAACGTGCCCGCCGGCAGTTTCGACATAGGAACCGAGACCTACTCCCTGCGCGTTGAAGGCGAATTTAAAGCCAGCGACCAGTTGCTGAACATCGTGCTGGGAAACCGCGGCGGAAGCAACATCTACCTCAAAGACGTTGCCTCGGTCAGCGACACCCTCCAGAACCGCATCCAGGAATCCTTCACCAATGAAGTAAAAGGAGCGCTCCTTGTCGTTCAAAAACAGTCCGGCTCCAATACCGTAGCCATTGCGAAGAAAGTAAACGAAGTATTGCCCGAACTGCAAAAAACGCTTCCCCCCGACATCAGCCTGTCGCTGATGATGGACAGTTCCGATTTCATCCAGCAATCCATCGATTCGCTGACCGAAACGATTCTCTTAGCCTTCATCTTCGTCATCTTTGTCGTCATGTTCTTCCTGGGACGCTGGCGGGCGACCTTTATCATCATACTCGCCATCCCCATCTCCCTGATTTCTTCCTTTATATACCTCATGGTAAGCGGAAGTTCGCTGAATATCATTTCGCTCTCGTCACTCACGATTGCCATCGGGCTGGTGGTGGACGATGCGATTGTGGTGCTTGAAAATATAACGAAGCACATCGAGCGGGGAAGTACGCCCAAAGAAGCCGCCATTCACGCAACCAACGAAGTGGGCGTTGCCGTTATCGCCTCCACGCTGACCATTTTAGCCGTATTCTTCCCCCTGACCATGACTACCGGTCTGGCAGGCGTAATGTTCGGCGAACTGGGCTGGATGGTTACCATCATGATTACCGTATCGCTGGTTGTCGCCCTGTCGCTGACGCCGATGCTCTGTTCCCAGATGTTGCGGCTGACCGACACGCAAGGCAAATTCTTCGACCGCATGTACGCTCCCGTCAAGGTATTCCTCGACAAGCTGGACCATCAGTATTCCCGCTTAGTAAGCTTCTGCGTAAGAAACCGCTGGAAAACGCTGTTCGTCTGCTTCGCCTTTTTCTTTGCCATCATGATACCGGCAACGCAACTGGTAAAATTCGACTTCATGCCGGCGTCCGACAACAGCATGATAACCGCCGAAGTCTATCTTCCTACCGGGACACGCATGGAAGTTGCCCGCGCCACCGCCATGAAAATCGACAGCATTGTGCAGGCGAACTATCCGGTGGAAGTGAAGACACGTACATTTTCGGTCGGACAAGCCGACGAAAACAATACCTTCGCTGCGATGCAAAACAACGCGACCAACCTCATTTCGTTCCGGTTCCGCTGCGTTGACCCCGAAGAGCGGAAAGCGTCGATTTACGATATTGCCGACCACCTGCGCAAGGAAATAAACAACATGCCCGAAATTTACAAGTACACCGTTACGCCCGGAGGCAGCGGAGGAATGATGGGTTCAGGCGCAAGTACGGTTGACGTAGAAATTTACGGTTACGACCTGGCTCAAACCGACCGGATTGCCGCCGAACTGAAAACGCGCCTGGCATCGGTGAAAGGCTTAAGGGACTTGATAATCAGCCGTCAAGACTACCGTACAGAATACCAGATTGATTTTGACCGGGAAAAATTAGCCGAAAACGGACTTAATTCCGCTACGGTAGCCTCCTTTGTCCGTAACCGCATCAACGGCTCGTTTACTTCCAAGTACCGGGAAGAAGGCGACGAATACGACATTGTGGTTCGCTACGACGAAGCCTACCGCCAGTCGCTGGGCGACATCGAGGACATCACGGTTTACAACAATGCAGGCGTTCCGATAAAAATCCGCGAACTGGGGAAAGTGGTTGAAAAATCGTCGCTTCCGCAAATCGACCGGCAAAACCGGCAACGGGTAAATATGGTCAAAGGTTCCATCTTCGAAGCGGCATTGAGCGACGTTATCGCCGGCGCCGACCAGGTGATTGAAGAAATGCGTCAGGAAGGCAAGATTCCGACCGAAATCGGCATCAAGATTGGCGGCTCGTACGAAGACCAGCAGGAAACCAACAGCGACTTGATGCTGTTGATGGTACTCTGCGTATTGCTGGTTTACATTGTCATGGCGGCGCAGTTCGAATCGCTGACCTATCCGTTTATCATTGTGCTTTCGCTTACGTTCGGGGTAGCCGGGGTATTCCTCGCGCTGATGCTTACCGGACAGTCCATGAGTTTGATGGGAATGATTGGGATGGTGATGTTGATAGGTATTGTTGTGAAAAACGGTATCGTGTTCATCGACTATGCCAACCTGAACCGCGAACGGGGCATGTCGATAGACAAGGCGATTATTTTGGCAGGTCGTTCGCGATTGCGTCCCATTTTGATGACGACGGCGACAGCGGTTTTGGGTATGATTCCGATGGCAATTCCGCGCGGGTCCGGTTCTGAGATGTGGCAGCCGATGGGTATCACCGTTGTCGGCGGATTGACCATTTCTACTATTTTAACCCTGCTTTATGTCCCGGCGCTCTATTCCATTTTCGGAGCCAACGGAGTGAAGCGGAAAAGAAAAAAGATTCGGAAACAAGTGTTAAAACACAAGTTATAAATTATGAATTATGAGTTATGAGTTGGCTGACGCAAGCCAACTCATAATTCATAACTCATAATTCATAACTTATAATTCATAATACATAATTCAAATGAAAACAGTATTTATAGCATATAATCAGGCGTATCAGGAACGCATTATTGAGATTTTAGACAGAATGAGTTTGCGGGGCTTCACGATGTGGGACCCGGTACAGGGTCGCGGGACAAACAAGGGTGAACCGCATTACGGGAATCACGCCTGGCCCACACTGAACGCCGCCATATTGACGGTAATCCCGGACGGAAAAGTAGATGACCTGCTAAAAAAACTCCATGCACTGGATATGGAAACGGAAATGCAGGGCTTGCATGCTTACGTATGGAATATCGAGCAGATGGTGTGAAGGGAAAGAACTAAAAACTAAAAACTAAAAGTTGCGCGAAGCGCGGTAAACAGGTGTCAGCCAACTTTTAGTTTTTAGTTTTTAACTTTTAGTTCTCTCTTGCCACTCGGATGTTTTACTCCTCAACACACCGGACGGACATGCCATAAGCACGATCAGTGCTGCTTGCGTAAAGATTAGCATAATGCTCGTCGAGGTGGATGTAGAAACCGAGACTCACATTATAGGCCTTACTGCCCCAATAGCTGCCGACACGCCCTATATTATTGGTCCGCGAGCCGTTGGTGTACCGCGTCTCGGCGGCGGGAAGGTAGAGATAATCACCGGACTTCTTTAAATTACTGAATTCAGTTGCAGCCGGAATTGCCCACGAAGCAGGGATATTCGTTATGATATTGATAGGAGGGTCAACCTGAGCGTTACTATTCGCCGCCCAGCTAATATTTATAGCCGCAGCCAGTTCTTCCATGTCGGGAAGC
>JAISFI010000088.1 GCA_031263685.1 Dysgonamonadaceae bacterium
TCGCGGATTAAACGACGAACAGCAAGCCCGTACCTGTTTTGAACGCGCCACCCGTGGCTCTTCCGAGCCGCAGCAAGCTTTCTTCTACAATGATCAGCAGCCCGATAAAATCTTTTACCAGGGTCTTGCCTGGCGAGCGCTGGGAGAAGAAAATCAAGCGCTCAGCCGCTTCAATCGTCTGATTGCACACGGTGAAAAACATTTGTTCGACACCTGCAAGATTGATTATTTTGCCGTCTCGCTTCCCGACCTGGCTATCTGGGATGATGATTTGAATATCCGCAATCAAATTCATTGCAATTATGTACTGGGACTGGGATACCTGGGATTGGGAAACAAAGAAAAAGCCCTGGAATTTCTCCAACGGGTATTATACCTGGACAGATACCATCAGGGTGCACAGATACATTTAAACTTTTAAACACAACGCTCATGAAACGACATTATTTAATGTGCTCGATTTTCCTGTTTTTCTGCTGCCTGCAAAGCATGACAGCCAAAGACTACGAGCTTTTATCGCCCGACGGACAGTTAAAAATAAAACTCCACATCAATAAAGGTACACAATACGCGATCGAACAGGAAGGCGTGCCCCTGATAGCGCTTTCGCCGATTGGACTTCATCTCGACAACGGGATGATTATCGGGAACGGAAGCGTTAAAAAAGTAAAAAACAACGAGGTAAGAAGCGTTCTTCCGGTACTGTTCGGAAAAAACAAAACGATTGATGAAGCATATAATGAATTGATTGTATCTTTCAAAGAAAACTACGACCTGATTGTCAGGGCTTACAATGAAGGCATCGTCTATCGCTTTTCCACCTATCTCAAGGAAGAACTCATTATTGAGAATGAAGAAGCCATCTTCAACTTTGCCGGAAACCCGACGGTTTACTTTCCTCAATCGCCCGATTTGAGAAACTTTGAAAAAACGTATGTGGTTTACAACTCCATCAACGATATTAAACCCTACCGGTTTGCCGTTGGTCCCGTCCTGTTCGCCTGGCCGGACACGCCTCGAAAAATAGTTATCACAGAGGCCGATACATATAATTATCCAGGTCTGTACATGGAGCCGAATGGCGCTAATTCCATGCGGGGAATGTGGGCAAACTATCCGAGAGTCGTTGAAGAACCGGAAAATACTTATTCCAACCACCTGCCCATCATCCGCTACAATTACATCGCCCGTACCGCAGGGACGCGGCTGTTTCCCTGGCGGGTATTCGTTATCTCGAACGAAGATAAATCACTGTTAAATAATAATTTAGTTTATTTATTAGCCGAGCCGCAACGCCTGCCGGATGTTTCCTGGATAAAACCCGGAAAAACGGCTTGGGAATGGTGGCACAAGGCCATGCTGGAAGGCGTGGATTTCCCGGCAGGAAACCACAACCTGAATTTGGAACTGTACAAATATTACGTCGATTTTGCTTCAAAAAACAGGATAGAATACATGACCCTGGATGCCGGCTGGAAAGAGAGTTACATCCGTGAACTTTGCGATTATGCTGCCGGAAAGAACGTGAAAATTTTCGTCTGGACATGGGCCAGCATGGCGCTTGAAGACACAACTTGGCTGCCCCGGATGAAAGAACACGGAATATACGGCGTAAAAATCGACTTCTTCGAACGCAATGACCAAATTGCCATGACTTGGGGGCATATCCTTGCCCAGCGATTGGCCGATTTGAAAATGGTAGCGCTCTATCACGGTTGTCCCGTACCCACAGGATTGAATCGTACCTATCCGAATATCTTGAACTTTGAGGCCGTTCGCGGAGCGGAATGTAACTTCTGGGATAGCGGATCAGACCCGGCATATCACGTACAGTTTCCTTTCATCCGCCTGTTGGCCGGCCCGGCAGACTATACGCCCGGTTCGCTGCGAAACAAAACCAGGGAAGCATTTCACCCGATTGACCGCCCAAATATTATTCCCTCAACGATGGGTAGCCGTGCACACGAATTAGCCATGTATATCGTTTTCGACCACTGGTTGGCTTATTTATGCGATGCACCGACAGAATACGAAAAATATCCCGACCTACTGGATTTTCTTTCCGGCGTTCCTACGGTCTGGGACAAAACGCTTCCGCTGGATGCCCGTTTAGGAGCGTATATTCTTCTGGCCAAACAAAGTGGCGAAGACTGGTATGTCGGCGGAATGAGCAATTGGGATGCGCGTGAACTTTCGGTCGATTTTTCTTTCCTCTCACCGGGTGTTTCCTATCGGGCAACGATCTATCGGGATGAAGAAAATACGGACAATGAACCGGAAAAATACCTGGTAGAAGAAAGCAATATCACACGGGAAAGCCGGCGGAATTTTCACGTCGCTAAAGGTGGCGGTTTTGTTATTCGGCTCATAAAACAGGAAAAATAGGCGTTTTTTCGTGCATTTTTCTACAAATGTTATATTTATTGACAAGTTTGTTACTATTTTTTGTTGTGGAACAAGCTATATTTGCAGAAAAAAAATGAACGTTAAATTCATTTTGTCTTGACATCATTGCTTCAGGTTTCGCCTTCGCAATGATGATACGACAAATTCCATAACATTAGTCACGATTGTTCGGGAAATTTTTCACTGACAGTTCTTGATAAGGTAACAAATAAACATTAAAAGACGGAGAAAAATAACAAATAGATACTTAAAAGAAATTACTTATGAAAGCAAAAACAGTTACACAGGGTTTAGTTCGAGGTTTAGTTCAGGGTTTATGTGCTTTCCTCTTTCTTTTCTGCTTTCAGCAGATAAAGGCTGTAGATTATGAAGTTGTGTCGCCCAATGGCGAATTGAAAATCAAACTCCATATTAATGGAAGTACACAGTATGAAATCCTGCAGGGCGAAACCTCACTGATAGGTGTTTCGACCATCGCTCTCAACCTGCATAGCGGCTTGGTAGTGGGCGCAGGTACCGTAAAAAGCACGGAAACAAACAGCGTGAATACGACATTACCTGTATTAATAGGAAAAAACAAAACACTGGATGAAAAATACAATGAGCGAATTATCCATTTCAATGAAAACTACGACTTGATTATCCGGGCTTATAACGAGGGGATTGCGTATCGCTGGAAAACGGAATTAACCGGAAACATCATCATTGACGACGAAAGACTGGAATACAATTTCTCCGGCAGTCCCACCACCTATTTCCCGGAAGCAGACAACCTGGAACATTGGGAAAAGAGTTATACAGTCAACACCGCAAACAGGTTCAGCGCCAGTCGGTATGCCGTTACGCCCGTCCTGTTCAGTTGGCCGAACAGTTCCCATAAAATAGTGATAGCCGAAGCCGATTTATACGATTATCCCGGTTTGTACATACAAGCCACCGGCAATAATGCGATGAAGGGAATGTGGGCGAAATACCCGGAAACAGTAGAGGAGCCGGATAATATCTACTCCAATCACAAACCTCTTACCCGTTACAATTATATCGCTACGACTACCGGTACCCGAACATTCCCCTGGCGGGTATTCGCTGTCTCGAACGATGATAAATCTTTATTAAACAACGAACTGGTTTATTTACTGGCCGAGCCGCAACGATTGACGAATACCGATTGGATCGTTCCGGGAAAAACAGCATGGGAATGGTGGCACAAAGCCATGCTCGACCCTTCGGTCGATCCGAATGTACCGGCCTACGGAAATGCGAATTTGGGTTTTAACCTGTACAAATATTATGTCGATTTTGCCGCCAAAAACAATATACAGTATTTAACCCTGGATGCCGGCTGGAGTGAAAGTTATATTAAGCGCTTGTGTGATTATGCCAGAGGAAAAGGCGTAAAAATAATCGTTTGGACATGGGCGAGCGTTCCATTGGAAGAAGCGGGCTGGGTAGCCAAACAAAAAAGAAATGGCGTGTCGGGTGCAAAAATCGACTTTTTTAATCGAAATGACCAGATTGCCATGACTTGGGGACATCGCATTGCGCAGGAATTGGCCGATAGCGAGATGATTGGAATCTTTCATGGTTGTCCGGTACCGACCGGCCTGAACCGTACGTTTCCCAATATCCTGAACTTTGAAGCCATCCTCGGCAATGAAGAAAATTTCTGGCGGAAAGGCTGTTCGCCCGATTATCATGTACAGTTTCCGTTTATCCGCTCCCTCGCCGGGCCGGAAGATTTTACGCCCGGATCGATGCGCAACAAAACGAAAACCTCATTCCAGCCGGTCGATAAGGATAATATCGTTCCCAGCAGTCAGGGAACCCGTGCGCATGAATTGTCCATGTACATCGTCTTCGACCAGTGGCTGGGCTTTCTCTGTGATGCGCCGACCGAATATATGAAATATCCCGACATCCTGGATTTTCTGGCGCATGTGCCGACCGTTTGGGACAAAACCGTTCCCTTAGACGCGCAACTGGGAGAATACATCGTCATGGCGAAGCAAACCGGAAAAGAATGGTACGTAGGCGGCATGAGCAGTTGGGCGGCACACGATGTAACGGTGGATTTCAGCTTTCTTTCGCCCGGCACGTCCTGGCAGGCGGCGATTTTGAAGGATGGACAGAATGCGGGTAATTATCCCACCAGATATGCCGGCGATACGATTACCGTCACCAGCGAAAGCCGGCTGGCGTTGAACATGGCGCAAGGCGGCGGTTTCGTTATCCGCCTGACGGAAGTGGAAGAAACCGGAGAAACCGACATAAAGGA
>JAISFI010000089.1 GCA_031263685.1 Dysgonamonadaceae bacterium
TATATATATATTATAAAATTTTTTTTTTTTATATAAAATTTTTTTTACATTTCGATTGATTTATTAACACACACACACACACACACACACACACACACACACACACACACACACACACACACACACACACACACACACACACCTATCTTGGTGTAAATACTACTTACAAAGGCCGATAAGCACATCGGGAAAAGAACAAAACTACCGCAGTCTTTATTTATTCTTAACAATTCAAACAGTCATTTTTCTGGATTGCTTCAGGCTTCGCCTTCGCAATGACGTGGACGGAGAGGCCGCAATGATGATGCTCTCTACACGTCATTGCGAGCCGCTTGCGGCGAAGCAATCCAGCAACAGGGCGTTGCGTGCAACGTCTCCGTCTGATATGCCGACCATAAACAGTTCACAATCACTCACAACATTATTCACTATAAAACAATCAATTTATGAAATTAAAAGATCTCACATTCACTTCAGCAAGAGGAAATCGCCGTACGCTTTCCGGCTTGCAACCTTTATCTTTTGTGCTCAACAAGAAATGTTTTTTCTTTTTTCTCCTCGCGCTTTCGTGTGGCGTAAACCTGCAGGCGCAGCTTACTTTGAAAGCAAAATCATTGAATGTTTTTGTTCAACCAAGCCAGTCGGAAGCGTCGGATCCGTACAATATCGACGTATTGAGCAAAAGCGAATTAGGTTCCTGTGGCGTTAGCAATACCATAGTGCACCTCTTCGAAGCCCCCGATGCGGTTGCTGCGGGAACAGCACTACACGGAATCGCAGGCTTTGATCCAATCAGCAAGGTCATCACGTACAAACCGAATATAAGATTTATCGGTCAGGACAGCCTGAAATACAGGCTTACATGCGGCACACAAACAAGTACGGCTGTCGTGCTGATTAATGTCGGCGATAAACCGGACGTAGTCAAAAATGACGCCTGCGCCGTAGATCCGGTATTTCAGGATTGGGACATGCAGGAAATAAGATCAAACGAAACAAATCTATCTCCTTATTCAATACCTGTAGTCGGGGATTTGGACGGCGACGGAATTCCTGAAATAGCCATAGCGGTAGGTGGGACAGATGCCACAATAGAGGGCGTTTACAGATCTTCTCAAGAAATAGCTATCTATCAGGGAAACAATATTAAAGCTACACCGCGTTATCTTACAACTATAAGTCGATATTCGTGGAATCAGTATCTAAAATATGGATTTCTAAAAACACAAATAAACGGGGTAGATACTGCACTGATTGTAGTGGCTGAAGGCAATAGAAAATTAAGGGCTTACAATTATCCTGACCTTAATTTAGTTTGGGAGTCGAATCAAGTGTACCATTCCAGTGAGAACAGGTTAAATGGACCTTTGTTTGCCGATTTCAACAAAGACGGTATTCCTGAAATAACGCTGAACGGCAAAATCTTTAATTCATCGAATGGCGAATGGCTCTGTTCGACTCCTGAGGTAATAAATAATCCGTATGACGCGCGAAACACCGATCCGTCTATTGTAGCCGACCTGTACAACGAAGGTAAACTGAATCTGATAATGGCTAACCGGATTTATGATGTGGCAATTGATCCGCAAGGAACCTCTTCCATAACTTTGAAGAAAACCATTACGCCGCCTAAAATTAAGAAGCCGGACAGTACGGATTCGGATGCCATTGCCGATCCGGAATATACAGGCAGCAGCACGCTCACCGTGGGAAATGGCGGACGTTCATTGGCTGTTGATATAGATCATGACGGGAAACTGGAACTGATAATTAACTATCAGACAGTGAATACTACCAATATCAATGATACGATTACAAATAATTATACGGCCTTATATGTGGCTGACCCTGTTACGGGAAATATTAAGGCAGTCAAATATATTCGCAGGGCTGGCGTTTCCGGTTATCCTTTTGTCGGAGACATTGACGGGGATGGAAATATTGAAATTGCTATTATTAAAAATCTTCATAACACTTACCCTCTCAACACCCGCGATCCGCTTATACTAACCTACAAATACGACGGAACACAATTGGTGCAGGAATTCTGGCGTTTGCTACATGCGGATCTTTCCGGCGCTACAGGAATCACTTTGTTTGACTTCGATCAGGATGGCATCTCGGAACTGGTTTACAGGGATACGGAAACGATGCGTATTCTCGACGGAACTGCAGAAGGAGCAGAGCGTTATCCCGACAGAAATAAAACAGTCTTCCTCGATAACATTTCGGGAACTATGTATGAATATCCTGTCGTTGCCGATATTGATGGCGACGGACAAGCCGAAATTATCATTGTAGGAGGAGGAACACCTTTATTAGGTTCTTTACGTGTGTATAAAACCAATAATCCGGATGCGCCCTGGGCTCCTGCCCGTCCTGTATGGAACCAGCACGCTTATAATCCCGTCTATGTGAACGACGATCTTACGATACCGGCCAATCCCTTAAATCCCGCCACCTTTTTTGTGGATAAAGACGGCAAGTATCTCCAGCCTTTCAATAATTTCCTGCAACAGGCCACTCAACTCAACGACGAAGGCAAGATGCTCAGCTACGGCCCCAAACTGGAATATGATAACACGAAGAATCCGGTTATTCAATATACCGACCTGAATAAAAAATTTTCCGTAACAGCCAATTTCACCATCCTCAACACCGGAGATGCCGATTTTAAAGGGCCTCTGCACATCAGCGCTTATTTTCTGGAAGATGGCAAGCTGGTCTATCATGGCCATACGATAGATTTAGGAGAAGGAAACAAAGATGATGAAGGATATATTGAAAAGGGCGGTGAGAAGGAGATTAACTTTATCATCGATTTCAGTACTCTTGGAATAAACGATCCCACGAGCCTTATTCAAATCCGCCTCAATGACGAGGGCGACGGAGCGCCTGTTTCTCCCTTGTGCAGTTATTTCGGCACTTACAGTAAGCCGCCATTCTATGCGCCGGATTATTTTGTCCGGCACGGAAAAAATACCCTCTATTACTATCCGCAAAATTCGGGTTATACTTATGTCTGGTATACCAGTGATCCGAATGTAGATCCTAAACCGGAATATCTTTTAACAGGCGACAGTCTTCTCTTTACCCCTACTCAAACGATAGAAAAACTTTATGTGGAAATCTTTAATGGTGAAGTTCCTGTGGAGTTTTCTCTTCCCATCAATACCTACCTTGTTCCCGACTCGCTGGTATGGACAGGAAGCGCGGCGGCGGGCAGTCAGGACTGGCATAATCCTGAAAACTGGGAGTATCCCCATGATCCGGATCCGGGGATATCAACGATTGAAACCACCCGGTACAAGGTGCCCGGCATTTATACCAATGTGTTAATACCCGGAGAATTGGAAGCTCCAACAGATTATCCCGATTTGAGTCCGGGAAAAACAGTTTATAGCGGTACTGCACCCTATACCTCTGCTTCTTGCGATACAGTTTATTTCGCCCACGGCGGCGAACTACTCCGGACAGATTTGCTTACCTACAACAAAGCCTGTATAGACCTGACCGTCCAGGCCAACCGCTGGTACATGTTCTCTCCACCCCTGCACAGCATGTACAGCGGTGACTTTTACCGAACGACGCCCAACCCATTTGCCGCATCGGAACAGCAGACGGCCTACACCATGCTTTACAACACCGACAATCCGGAAGTCGGCGGCAATTATGAGTCCGGGGAATGGACAGGCGTGTTTAATACACCGAATCGTCCCCTGCATCCCGGCAGCGGCATAGCTGTCTGGGTAGATAAGCATGGTACTGATTACGATGAGCATCCGAAAATAAGCCTTGCGTTTCCGAAAAACGACGCGGCGCATTACCTCTATAATCCGTTGCGTCCGGCAGAAAACAATGCCAACATCTCCAGCCCTCCCATGTCAACTTCACGCGCGCAAAGCGGACGTTTCATTTACGAAGGTGAAGACGGAAAGATAGCCGAAGATGGGAGTATTACTTTACAGGATATGGCCGGTCAGACATCCGGTTCTATCCTTGTTGGCAATCCCTTTATGGCGCATCTGGATTTCAATAAGTTTTTCAAGAGCAATGAAACAGCACTCAATGGCAAGAATCAATACAAATTGGCCGCCGGAGTGAATGAAGGTGAAGACGGGAATGGTGTTATCAATACATTTTACAGCTATGTATGGAATGAGGGCGATGAAAAATATATTTCTAATGCTCCCGACTTATCCGGAGAAAGTTCCGGACGGATACCGCCCATGCAGGCGTTCATCATTGACGTAACGGGCGAGAATGTTCAGGCAAATATCTTCCATACGACGACGTCGGTAATTGAGGCAGATACTTTTCGCAGTGTAACTGCAGCATCCCAGTCTTCCAACCGGTTATTACATATTCTGGCCGGTCGAGGAGCAACAGTCAGCAAGGCGTTGGTTTTGCAGGGAGCGGCGTATTCAACGAATTATTTGCCATCCGAAGACAGTTACAAACTTTTTGTATCAAGCATGTCGCTGGATCCGGAAACTGTATTGGATGTGTTGAAACCTGTT
>JAISFI010000111.1 GCA_031263685.1 Dysgonamonadaceae bacterium
GACGTCGTAATAGTTCCAGCGAATGGGCTTTTTTCCCAGGCGGTCGGCGCCGTTTCCTTCCAGGGGAAAATCATATCCCAGTTCGCCGAACTGCCAAATCATTTTGGGTCCCGGAACAGATAACAGCATGACGGCGGCAGCTTCGGTACGTTTCAGTGCGGTTGATAAATCCGTTACATCGTATCCTGTTTGGGTATCGACTTTCCCGTAAGCGGTATTTTTGAACATAATCCGTTCTTCGTCGTGACTTTCCATATAGGCAACCAGATTGGGAACCGTCCATGTCCGTTCTTTGTAAGACGCCCCCGACAAGTCGCCTTTCAGGGAACCGCCATTCGATTCGTTTCCGTAACCCATCGTCGCTTCATTCATATTATAATTCATATTTCCCCAAAGCATGATACCGTATTCCGCCAATTCCGTTTCTTCCCGGTTATCGGCGAGATGTTCAAAAATGATGACGGTGTCTTTTTTCCGTTTCCGTATTTCGTCGGTCATGCGTTTCAAAATACGAATCCGGGAAGCATCGTACGCCCAGCCGTCGCCGGAGGTATTGGTGAATCCTTTGGTAAAGTCGAAACGGTAACCGTCTATTTTGTATTCTTTTATCCAGTAGGCGCAAACACTGTCCACAAACTGCTGGGTGTATTTGCTCTCGTGATTGAAGTCGTATCCCCAGGAATAGGAGGTGTTGGGAGAGCTTACATTGTACCAGGGATTGGCAGCCGAAACTTTGTCGCCGGTTTGATACATCCGTACCAGAGGACTTTGTCCGTAGCTGTGATTCAAGACCATATCCATGATGACCGCCATTCCGTTGTCGTGACATTCGTCGATAAACGCCTTGTAATCATTGCTTGTTCCGTAAGCCTTGTCGGGAGCGAAATAGAAGGACGGATTGTATCCCCAACTGTCGTTCGCTTCAAATTCGTTGAAAGGCATGAGTTCAATCGCATTGACTCCCAGCGCTTTCAGGTAAGGCAATTTTTCCCGGACGCCTTTTATGGAACGTTCTTCCGTGAAATCGCGAATCAGGATTTCATAAATAATCAGGTTTTCCGGACGGGCAACGGTATAATTGTCAATTTTCCAGTTGTAATTGTCCGTTTGGGTAGAAACGACCATCGCTATTTCGGTGGTTTGGCTTATGGGATAGGGAATTAGTCCGGGATAAATGGTAAAAGAAATATTTTTGTCGTTCCACGGGTCGGAAATTTTATCGGCATACGGGTCGGCAATGCGAATGGAATTGTCTATCAAATACTGACAAACGTATTCCCTGTTTTTATCCAAATTGCCAATCTTTATCCAAAAGCGGTCGCCGTCTTTGTTCATTTTGTAATCTTCCGAAACCGACCAGTTGTTGAAATCGCCAATCAGGTGTACCGACTGTTTTTGAGGGGCAAAGAGGACAAAGGCGAGGGAATCGTCGCTGATGCGGGTGATGCCGTCGCGGTAAGGCAATGTTCCTGTTTTTGCCGGATTATCCGACGTACCGGGCGAGTCTTCGCAAGTGAAGAATAAACAGGAAAGGAACAATAAAGGAAAAAAATGTTTCATGCTTTTTTGATAAATAAAAGAATAGACAGGCTCCTTATCAGCAAGTTACGCTACGCTTCACCAACGGTTAATAAAGTGCCGTCCCTGCGGGATTTGTATGTAAAGCCCGGCACGGGCGGCATTTTATTAACCGTATGCTTTAGCTTACGGCAGAGGCTGTCCGGAATTAATTAAATCTTACTGTTTTGTCCAGGTAATAGCCGGTTTTTCCTCGTCGAAAATAACCAAATAGGTTCCATCTTCAGCTACCGGAATGTTGTTGCCTCCGGCTACAACAGCGCCATCGGTGATACCGTAATTAGTATCCCAATCATTGTTCAGGCGAAGTTTAAATTCTTCCCCGCCTTTCAAGTCAACCGTTACTTTCCATACCAATGCTTCATAATCCCAGCTCATACCGGTGTCGTTATCCCAACCGCCAGGTGTTGCAGAGCCGATTATTCCCCAGGAATAAGGAATCATTTGAATGGTCAAATTAGTTAGATTCGCCGTGATTTTATGATAACCGGCGCCGGGCGATTTAATATCCGCACCTCCGTCTTCTATCAACGTAGCGCCATCGTCGCTCCCCCATTTGTGATTCCAATCATCTTCATTGTTCGGCAAAATAAGGAATGGCGAAGCGGCTCCCGGAAAGTTAATATACCCGATATAAATTCCATCATCATGAACGGAAATCAATGAGTAACCTCCGGTTCTATTCCAGCCCTGAAATTCTCCAACGGCATATATCCAAGCCGGTTGCGGCTCGTAAGGCGTAACGGTTACTTCTACCGGAAGCGAAACCGCTTTTTGATAAGCTTCGCTAATGGTCGCCGATACCGTAAATATAACTTTATTTTCAACACCGACAGTTGCGCCCGCACTGATAACCGCATTGTTTAACTCGGTAAGTTTCAATGCAATCGAATCGTTATAGGTAGAGCTTACAAATACCGGAGCGCCCGACCCTACCTGCGCCAACAATGAATATTGGACAACGGCAGGGTATCCGAAATCAGCCGGTTGCCACCTGAAAGTTGTCGTTTCGCTCAAATTGTTGGCATTAATTATGATATTCTCGTGGGAAGCAAGCGCCGGCGCTGCCGGATTTTCCAGCGCCTTTTCTTTTTCCAGGTCGCTGCAGGCAGCAACGGTTGTAATGAATAAAACAGCCAATATATATTTTATCAGTTTCATACTTTATTATTTTTTATTCTGTTCATTTTTATTCTTAATAAGTATATCCCGCAGTGGGAGTAAGATTCGTATTCATCCGTATTTCATCTACAGGATAGGGACACAGGTTATAACGGTTGTTCAAGGCAATTCCCTGTATTGTTCCGCCTTTCCATGTCCATAAATAATCGCCGGAAGTGTATAAGCCGTAACGTATTAAATCAGTCCTGCGATGTCCTTCCCACATCAGTTCGCGTGCGCGTTCTTCTATAATATAATTTAAGTCGTAACTGCCCAGCGGCGTTTCGGGTGTTTTAAAGGCGCGTGTCCGCAAATCATTCAAGTAAGCCAAAGCCGTTGCATCCGTTCCGGAAGTTCCTCCGGCAGCCCTTAGCGTTGCTTCCGCGTAAATCAGGTACATTTCCGCCAGACGCATCATGGGATAATCAGCCGAATTGAAATTGCCTCCATTGATTGTTCCATCGGAGTTATGCTTCGAATATTTGATGCAAGACCATCCCTGAATAAAGGTGTAAAGGTCTTTCATCGTTTCTTCGCGTCCCTTGATATAAAACAGGGCGCGCTTATCGTTACAATCGAAATCGCCGGTAAGGTAATCGGGATTGCTCACCCTAAATTTTTGAGCATATTCGAAAGTCGTGCGGATACCGCCCCATCCGTCCGAACCGGTCAATGTTTTTGCATCGGAGTCGTCGCCGGATAATGCTGCATTCACCAAAAAAGAAGTTCCTCCATGCGACTGCGTTTTATCCTTATCGTAAGCCACGGCATAAATCAATTCTTTTCTTGTATCGGCATTTTCGCCATTATCGCCCATAAAAAGTTCGCGATAATTAGCGGCTAATCCGTATCCGAAGCCAATTACTTTCGTTGCCGCATCTTTTGCATCCGCCCAGCGAGGCGTTCCCGTATATACCTGCGCATTCAGATAGATACGCGCCAGTAATCCCCAGGCAACTCCTTTATCGACGCGGGG
>JAISFI010000267.1 GCA_031263685.1 Dysgonamonadaceae bacterium
GCCTTGTGGATAGCGGCCGCTAAAAATATCCAACAAATATAGTCCACAAGTTTATTCATCGTCCGCTTTCCGGCCCTTGAAAATCGCACCACCTCGCCTCGCACTTTGGCGGCCTGAACGCCGAATCGTAAATCGGCGACGATTAATACGATGCCAAGCAGGGCAAACCATTTCAGTGGTGCGAGGAAATTAATCATGCTGCTGAGGGCTACGCTCGCCATTCCCCCGACAATTGTGTGTTCATGTTCCATTTTTCTGTATTTTTATTTTAATTAATTGATTACAAGTATTTAAGAAACGCATACTTCCCCCGTTTTTGCAAATACGAATACCTGCTCATCCACGTATATGCCTCTCGTTCAAAAGAAATATTCTGATAGCTGCGCTTCCCGTGAATGGCTAGTTTGAGCACCCATTCTGTTATGTACCACACATAGAAACCAAGGTAAAAAAGTTCTTTCATCTGGGCGGTGTGGATAGCCTCGTGATTAATCGTTCGTTTCGATAACGGGCGACACTCGGTGCGGGCGAAGATTACGCCGAAGAGATTGATGGCTGAGAAGCCTTTGAAGGGGAGGAGGGGGTTGTAGATTACTTTCATGACAAATTAATTAGTTCTGATACGTAAAAGGCCGCTATTCATATATATTTGACCATAGAAAGACCCACTTGTAGGCAAACGCGCTGGGTCCACAAGCCACATTATTTTTCCATCAGCACCGATGCCAAAATCAAGAATATCAGCTCCATTATTATTTAAGATCAACCTTCCTCCAAAAAGTTGAGTATATCCTACTTGATTTCCATTAGAATCATAGGAATACATCATGACATTTGCTGATGAACCGGAACCCGGAATATTATAAAAAGACAAATCTAGCGTTATATTGCCGCTTGAATTTATCATTTTGATTTTCTTTGATTCTGGATCAATAATAACCCGGTCTCCGTTAGCTGCACTTTCAAAGCTCCCTCTTATCTTAACATCCCCATTTGCATCCCAAACAACATTTCCGTTGGCTAACTTCCCACTCCCATCCGTATTCCAAGCCACATTCCCATTCGCCAACTGCCCACT
Organism: Dysgonamonadaceae bacterium; assembly: GCA_031263685.1. Taxonomy (GTDB): domain Bacteria; phylum Bacteroidota; class Bacteroidia; order Bacteroidales; family Azobacteroidaceae; genus JAISFI01. Next base: position 1,079 of record JAISFI010000267.1, read on the forward strand.
CCCATCTTCCTTCAGCAATATCTTCCCACCAGCCAAAGAAAGCAACCCGTTGTTGCCATCCAAAAAAGCATTTCCCGACTGCGATTCCAATCGCTGATTGCGGAAAACCCAACCGGCAATGTTGGCCGAGGGGGTAAGCAAAAGGTCTGTCGCGATGCTGGTGAATTGCGCTCCGAAAGGGCTCCAATAACTCGTAGCGGTTGGTTCAATTCCCTGCATTCCTCCAGCAGTTACCTTGGCAACGTAATAGCTTCCACCATATTCAACAATATCCACCCTGTCTTCTGTTCCGTAATACTCTTCTTTGTAATTGAATTCCCCGCGGTAAATAGGCGCAGGCCCGATTTTTCCGTTTTCTCCCTTGTAGCCCCTCTCTCCCGTAATCCTTACGGGAATGCTCCAATCCTGCAATATCGCTGTTTGATCGGCGTTTTTTTCGCAAAAGGACATCCATAAATATTCCCCGCGTTCTTCGTAATCTATATTGGGTGGCTGGTTAGACCAGCCGGACGGATTCAGGCCTTGCGGCTTGTCGGGCGTGCTTGAATCGGACGTGTACCGGTAGTCCCAAAATTTGCCGTCCAGTCCGGGCTCTCCGTCCTCGCCGGTTGTTTTAACGGGGACGCTCCACGCTCCGGCCAGCCACTGACCGCCTTGGTACGTAATCGTCGCTTTGCTCATCCACCAGATCGACCCGTTATCAACCGGTGCATCCCTCCAGCCGCTCGGAATCGGATTCGTGCCGGTCGGGGTTGCGGGCTGCGCAGTTGAAGCCTTGAAAACAAAACTGATGTAGCTTCCGTCTGTTCCCCACTTCGCCCAAAGTACCGGGGCGGAAAATCCTCCCCAAATGCCATTTTCTTTCTTTCGGATGCTTACCCACTCGTATTTCCATGTTTCATTCACGCCCTGCGGGTCATCCGTCCAGCCTTGGGGAACATAGTCATCGTCGTTGTTTGGGGATTGCCCAAGTCCTTCATCGCACTCAGGGCCCCACGAACGACAGTATATGTATTCGATCTCATCGCCATCTCTCCCATCAACTCCCTTTTCCCCCGAAATCCTCACCGGCGCGCTCCATGTTGTCACCAGCGACATTCCTCCCGCCTGCTTCCATGCCTGAACCATCCAAAGTGAACCGCCAAGCGGCACTTGCGGGGGCTGGTCGTGCCACCCGTCCGGATTGAGCAGCGAAGCCATCCAATCGCTCCAGTACGGAGGATTCATGTCAGATGAGGCAAAGAACTTGAAGTCGATGAATTGGCCATCCGTGCCTTGTTCGCCTGTTACCTGTATCGGTTCTGACCAATATCCGGCATTGAAATGCCCGTTGAAGTACGATCCGGCCTGCCATTCCTCCCCCGTCCAGTGAACAGTCGCAACCACCATCCACCACTTATCGTCGCCGTAGGCTTCGCTGTCGGGGTAATCCTGCCAGCCGGAGGGGATGGGCGATGTGTCGTACGGGCTGCCCGGATTGTATGGGCTTTTGATGTACGCAAGCGATTTCCAGTCGGATGCCATCCCGTTTGTGCCCGGCTCTCCCTTGGCTGCGATAACCGTCCAATACGTTGTGTTAGTAGGTAAGGTGGATGAGGGTGTGGCATAGATGTAGCGGTATGTCGAGCCTTGGTAGGTGACTTCGTCCCCTACGTAGTAGGTGTAGGAGCTGTTGTATTCGCCACGGAAAAAGCCGAGGGGTTGGGTGTCGCCTGTGGGAGATTGGACGAGGGTGCCCTTGAGTATCATTTTCCCGTCCTTATTCGTATTGAACGACAAAGAGGTGTTATTGTTTCCCACACGGAAAGCGTTGTTTAAAAAATCAAGGAAATTCAGCCCGTCTGACGATACAACCTTATCGGTAGTCACGCGCCCCGGAAGCACCTCCGTAAACCCGTATAAATCAACGTAACTTCGCTCTCCCTCAAACTCGCTGTTGAGTACGCCGACCAAAAGGTGATAGTATCCGTCCTGCTCTTCCAATCCTATGGATGTTTCACTCAACTGAAATTCACCGCTACCTCCCGCTTCATCCACAGTTGCGTACAGATAGTATTTCTTTTTCGGCTCTATCAGCGGAGGGCTATTAAATTCCGAAACGTTCCAAAATTTATATTCATTCGCATCGTGCTTGGAGGACAGCGTTTTTATACCGATCGTCATGTGCTGGATTATTCCCATTGGCGAGGTAAGGACTTTCGTTTCAGGGTCGAAAGTAACCGTATGGGGTACCGCTTCAGGGCTTTCCGTATCATTGACAAATCGGAATTGCAGGCTTTCGTCACCCACAAGCATTGCCATTGTCTGAACCGTAATCGGGTTTATCGCGCCGCTGAAATTATCCAAAGCTCCTTCCAGCATTTTTAGCGTTTCCTGCGAATCACGGAAGCGTCTCTTTGTGAACCGTACAGCGTCGTTGTATAAATCGTCGACAACAACCTCGTTTGTTTCTATCTTCCGTAAATCGCTCGCAATCGAACCTGCGACCACTTCGTTTGAAAGCTCAATCGTCGGGCTGTGCGGATTATTGATGTAATCTTTTACGCCGACAATCCGGATCAGCACTCCGTCCGGTTGAAATTGGTTGTCGGTAAAGAGAACATACCCTCCGAGCTTGATTTTTCCGCCGATGTTTAGCCAGTCCTTTTTTGCCCATATCCCATCCAGTTCGCCGGTGAACGTGAATTTTGCCTCCTCGTTTTCATACATGTATTTGACGGCCTCTCGGAACATATCCCAGCTCGCGCCGCTTTTGGTTGCATCGTCGCAAATGTACGCTTCCGGCAGCATCATCCCGAAAACGGCATATTCATTGCCGGCAACGGGTGCAAAAACTTCGTCCGGCATTGTCCGCCCGTCTATTTCCTGCGGGACAATCTCAAATCGCCTGTCTTCGTGAATGTACTTCACTTCAAACTCCTTCCCCGTGAGCATACCGGACTGAAAGATTACAGTCATTGTCTCTCCGGCAATGAGGTACTCTTTATAATCCAAGTCTTGGGGTATGGACGTGTCGATTATATCATAGAAATGCTTGTCGGCATCGACTTCAATCACCTCGCTTATCGTCCCTACGCGGGAAGGGTAGATGTGCGAGCAATCCAAACTGTCCTCCGCCAGCGACAACAAAGGTTTATCGGAACGGTGGAGTGAAAATCCGTCTGCATCCGTTACGTACCATCGGGCACTTGTTCCGTCAAAATCCTTGTGGTCTGAAAAATGTTCGCCGTCGAAACCTATTGTCCGGCTTTTCGGCAATAAAAGCTCCCTGCTTTTCATTTCAGAATCGACGGGATATTTGCTCGCGTCTATATTTCGTTCGCCGCCCTGCACAAAAAGGATTTCGACGGACCTCTGGTCGTTTGTGTTGCTCCGACCAACGCCCGTCTTAAACCCGTTTCCGCGCCCGTAAGACAACGCCAGTGGACTGCTTTTGTTATATTCTACCTTGCATAGATTGATTGTTTTGCCGACAATTTCCCATTCGGTTTCAAAGGCTTCCGCCATCTGCGAAAGCGCATCGGTGCAAAAGGCGTGATTGTACGATATGACTTTTTCGACGGCATCCACGCAGTCGCCTACTTCCCAACCCGTTTCCCGCAGATTCAGGTTGTCGACTAGCATTTGGAGGTGTTCCTTCGGTTGTGCCGTTAAAGAGAATTTCAGCCGGCGAGTGGTTGTATCTTTGAACTTGTATTTGCCGAGCTTGGCCTGCGCCGATTCCATAATCAGCGTATATTCAAAGTTTCGCGTGCTGTGCTTTTTGAAGTTTTCCGGACGTTCAAGCGTATACGTTTGGCCTTCAAAGACACAGTATGCGCCGATGGGGATTTCGACGTGTTGCGGTAGCGAATAATAAAGGGTTAGACTGTGTTCGCCCTTTATCGCTCTGTACCGGTAGCTGTTGTCGTTTACCGGTAAATCAAGTTCCGTTTCATTAAAGTAGATCAACATTCTGTTACTATTTCTATATCATGTAAAATCGCCAAAATAAACGACCCCCCTTCCGCCTTCTCAGCATCTACGCCAATGTGATCCAACTGCACCGACTCAATGGTGGATGCTACGCCAATGTGATCCAACAACAAGTCCATTACACCCGATTTGCAATTAGGTGTAGTTTAAAATACCGAACCTTCGGCACCTTGGAAGTAATGCCGGGCAGCGTGATTACGCCGTCCCACTCGTCGTGGGAGTTCGTTACGGCCCATGCGCCGACCTCCGTAAGGTTTTTGTTCACGTCAACGCCAAGGCCTTCCAAGTCGGAAAACAATACCGGCTGCCCTGCCTTGTCTCCGGTGAGGAAATACGCCATCTGCACCTCCTCATTTACAGGTGCGCAGAATGTCGGATACGCCGACGGCGTGTCAGGATCGTCGTAAGGTTGGACAACGATACCATTAATCTTACCCAAGCTAGGATCGGGCTGCAAAGCTCCAAGGTAAAAAGCCTCCGACGGGCTGAAATCGCATTGGAAGCGCGTAAATCTATCGCCGAGCGAATAAATGACAACAGTAGACATTACCCTGTTTCTCTTCTGCTCGCTAAAGATATTGCAGAATATTCCATTGTTGCTCTTCAGCAAGTCGCCCACTCCGATCACGTTTCCGTCATCGTCAATATTCTCAACGTTGTCGAAGTCGAATTCAACCTTGATATTGGGCCGGTAACACCCGACGCAGCTTTTTATATCACTGATAAAAAGGGCCGGATTCCCGTTTTGCAAGCTCGGCGTATAATCCGTAATGTTTCCCTGTGCGTCGTAGCCGTTAAAGAGGCGGACTTTCCCTTCAGAATCGTCGTAGATAATCGTTCCTTCACCGAAGATTCCGTCGGCCATTCGCTTGAGGTAGTTCTGCTGCGCGGTATCTGTCAAGACATCGTCGGCGTATGCATAGAGGGAGGCTTTGACGTCTTGAATTTCGTTTCCGGGTTCCGTCCATGAAATAGGAATAATAGAGTTGAGCCATTGCCAGGATACGCTCTTGCGTATAACCGTATTTCGTAGCGTAACAAAATTGGGCAAAACGGCTGTTTTGTCATCATATAGATTGATCGAACTGTAGACAATAAAATTCGATACAGCGTGTGTTGCGAATGGAATAGGAGTGAGATTTCCGATAGTGCAATAACTTGAAACGGCCTGTGTAGGGGTGGCTTTTATCCGTAAATTCTCCGCAAAACAACGAGTGATTGATGTATTTGTAGTAGGCGCTATGCAATCAGCCGTTTTGAATCGACAATTCAACAGGATAACGCTTTGCATGTAATGCGGTTGGCTAGGATCAGTACTGAATTTTCCGATTTCTAAAAACGCCACATAAAAAAACGGGTTGCCGTGGCAACTGAGATAAAGACTGTCGATAAGCGTGTTCGGTTCGCCGATAATCCACATTTTTATGCTCGGTAAGCCCGTAATGTACTGCGCGTCTTCATGAAATATGCCTTTAAGGAGGTAGGTCTTTTCTGGCGTATTGATGCTTGCCAGCGATTTCTTCGGAGCTGCCCGCGTCCCGGGATTCAGGTCGTCGCCCATTTCGGCGTCGATGTAGATCGTATTTTCGTCTGTGAGTAATTCGCCAGTAAACGGATTTCTGACCCGTGTAAAATTGTCAAGTGCCATATTGCCTGTTTTTTAAAATTAGAATTAGTTTCAAAATATAATGGTAATACTTCCGGTATCGCAACCGGCTTTAATGTCAATGTCGGAGATGATCAAGTCGATCCCCGCCGGTACCGTAACTCCAGCAAGCGTACTCTCGTCGTAATCCGTCCCATCCACGGAGAACGA
>JAISFI010000268.1 GCA_031263685.1 Dysgonamonadaceae bacterium
GTGCGGACATCGGCAAATATCTGTGCCGTATTCGTCAACAGATAGCCGAACAACATAGCAGTACCGTTCAATGCATCATTTTCGGTGGCTAATACAAAAGGAGATCGGATACCATTCCAGTCGAATGAAGAATTGAGCAGTGCTTCCGTAAAATCTCCATTCGGGTAAAAATCCGTCCATTGACGCTGTCCCTGAAAACCGGCTGCGATTGCGTTGTGTCCCAGCGACTCTTCTCCAAATCCCAGCTCTTTGAGTCGCGAATTGCCTGTCATCAAGTCACGGACAATCAGCGTCATTTTTACGATAAATTCCCAATCGAGATCTTTGTTCTCGCGGGTTTTTACCAAATGAGCTTTGTTGATGTTATCTTCGGCTTCCTTGCAATTAGCTTTCGCCCAAGCCAATGCTTTTTTAAATTCTTCTTTGTCATAAATTTCTTCTGTCATCCGACGGATGATTTCTACTTCGTCAATCCCTTCGCAACGCATACCCAGGTAGTCTTCAAAGAAATCGGCATTGACGATAGATCCGGCAATACCCATGCAAACGGCGCCGATAGACAAATACGACTTGCCTCGCATAATGGCTACGGCCATGCCTGCCCTGGCAAAACGCAACAGTTTTTCCTGTACATCTGCAGGAATGGTTGTGTCTGTCAAATCCTGTACATCGCGTCCATAAATGCCGAAAGCCGGCAAACCTTTCTGTGCATGTCCGGCCAATACGGCGGCCAAATATACGGCGCCGGGACGTTCCGTTCCGTTAAAACCCCATACGGCTTTTACGGTATGCAAATCCATGTCCATCGTTTCACTTCCATAACACCAGCAAGGGGTTACGGTGATGGTGATTCCTACATTTTCCCGCTTGAACTTTTCGGCGCAAGCGGCGCTTTCTGCCACACGACCAATCGTGGAATCAGCAATGACACATTCAACCGGAGTGCCATCGGGATACTTCAGGGTAGCTGTCAACAAATCTACCACACTTTTCGCCATGTTCATAGTTTGTACTTCGAGCGACTCGCGAACGCCGCCCATTCTTCCATCAATAGTTGGACGAATACCGATTTTCGGCCATTGTCCTTGAAATCTGTTTGCTTTCATGATGCTTGTGTAACGTAAAAATAATATATTTATTGCTTGCAAACATATCGACTATAAATAAGAATTACTTTCATTATTTCGACAGATTTATAACATTATTTCGATGTATTTTCTCCTTTAAACAATCTTATTTGCTATAAATAAGTAAATTTGCATCCGGTAACTATAATATAAAAACGAACACACTATGAATGGAAGCCTCGATTTGATGTTGTTAAATATCGGTTTTTCCGAGTTGAATGCCGATTGGAACTGGAAACAGGTGTACAGCCCTTTTGCACGTATTTATTATGTAAAAGGAGGAAAAGCCAAGACGTATATTCGGGGGAAAACCTGTCTTCTGGAGCCTGGTCACCTTTATCTAACACCTCCTTTCTCGCTTCATGACGATGAATGTGACGGTTATTTCTCACTATATTATATCCATTTATACGAAAAAACCATCAATAGGGAATCTATTTTTGACAGATATGATTTTCCAGTCGATGTCCAAGCTTCCGACCTGGATTTGTTACTCATTGAGCGTTTGATGGAGATTAACCCCAACCGACATTTACGACATTTTGACCCCAAAGTATATGACAATATACCGACTTTTTCTCAGTATATTGCCGATAACAACAGGATGTCGATTCATTCCATTGTCGAGACACAAGGAATTTTATACCAATTCATCTCCCGATTTTTGGAAACGGCAACAATCAAACAGGAACATGCCGATATTCGGATACATAAAAGTTTGCAATACATCCACGAAAACATTGATAAAACCATTTCGATTTCCGAATTGGCCGGTATTTCCTGCATCACCGAAGATCATTTTATCCGAACATTCAAAAAAGAAATGAAACAGACGCCACTTAAATATATCAATACGAAGAAAATAGAAAAGGCTCAGCTTTTATTGTTGACCACCGGCCTGCCTGTTCGGGAAATTGCGATGGAATTGTCTATGGACAATATCTCATATTTTAATCGCGTATTCAGGCAACATGCGGGCACAACACCTTGCGATTACAGGAAAAAATACAGTAAATAACGTTAAAAAATAAATTGGTCGTGCAGGTACCGGAAGCCAAAGGGAAATCACTGGAAGAACTATGGAGAAAATCCCGAAAGAAGTAAGGCCGGGAAAAAAGGATTATTTTAGAATCGCGATGTAGGCATCTTCGACTTAATTCGTATCTTTGCCCGCTTTTAATTTTTACAGCACTATTATGGACAAAGAAAAAAAACATCACCGGGAACATCCGCACCGGATACGCAATTATTCCAAAAACGTCGTGAGCGGAACGGCCTTCACCGTGCTGCTGGCTTTGAGTTTTTCCCATCTTTCCAACGATACTTTGCAATCCCTGATTCCGGCAATATATCCGATTATCAAGGATTCCCTGCAACTCAGTTTTACACAGATCGGGCTGATTACGCTTGTTTTTCAGTTTTCGTCATCTATGCTTCAGCCCGTGGTGGGGTGGTTTACGGACAGGCATCCGCAGCCGTATTCGCTACCTGTTGGGATGTGTTTTACGATGCTGGGGATTTTCAGTCTGTCGCAGGCAAGCAGCTTTCCGTGGGTGCTGGTGTCGGTGGCGCTTACCGGGATAGGGTCTTCCATTTTTCATCCGGAGGCTTCGCGTCTGGCTTATATGGCGTCCGGGGGGAAATACGGAACGGCGCAGTCGCTGTTTCAGGTAGGCGGAAATCTCGGCGGATCGTTCGGATCGCTGCTGGCAGCGCTGATTATTGTGCCGCTGGGACAGCAGTCTATCGGCTGGTTTTGCGTGATTGCCTTTATTGCCGTTTGCGTGATGCTGAAAATCAGCCGCTGGTACAAACGGAACATTTACCGGCTGAAGCCGAAATCCCGCGATTCGGTGGCGATTGTCACACCGCCGCCGTTCTCCAGGTGGAAAATCGCCGGTTCGCTGTTTATCCTGTTGATGCTGATCTTCTCCAAGTACTTCTACCTGGCGAGTATCAACAGTTATTATACGTTTTACCTGATGGAAAAGTTTCAGGTATCGGTGCAGGCATCGCAGTATTATCTGTTTGCATTCCTGTTTGCAGTTGCGGCGGGAACGCTTGTCGGCGGACCGGTGGGCGACCGTATCGGCCGTAAATACGTGATTTGGATTTCCATCCTCGGCGTGGCGCCCTTCACCCTGCTGATGCCATACGTGAATCTTTTCTGGACATGCGTATTGAGCGTCTGTATCGGACTGATACTGTCGTCGGCCTTTTCTGCCATACTGGTTTATGCGCAGGAATTGTTGCCGGGAAAAGTGGGGATGATTGCCGGCCTGTTTTTCGGCCTGGCGTTTGGGATTGCGGGGATTGCATCGGCGCTGTGGGGAAATCTGGCGGACGCCGCCGGTATCGAATACGTCTATCATATCTGTTCCTATTTGCCGCTGATCGGGCTGATAACCGTCTTTTTGCCGAACCTGAAACGCAAATCGACTTGATAAAGCGTTGGGAATTGATAAAAAACAATTACTGTTGCTCGCATGTTCAGGATAAGTCAACAATTCGCGTTTTCGGCATCCCACGTACTGGACTGCCTGGAAGAAAGTCACCCGTGCGCCCGCCTGCACGGGCATAATTATGTGGTAACCGTTCATTTGCAGTCGGAAACACTCAATGCGTACGGTTTCGTGACGGACTATCATGCACTGAAAACGGTAAAGGATTATCTGGATGAACATCTGGATCACCGGCATTTGAACGATTTCCTGCCTTTTCATCCGACGGCGGAAAACATTGCCCGGCATATTTATGAAAAATTCTGCGATCAGCTTCCCGAAATGTATGCCGTGGAAGTGAGCGAAACTCCCAAGACGAGCGCTATTTATGAACCTCATCGTCAATGAAATATTCTATTCCCTGCAGGGCGAAGGCGGAAGGATGGGGGAAGCCTCCGTTTTTGTGCGCCTTGCGGGCTGCAATCTCCGCTGTGACTTTTGCGATACTTCCTTTGAGAGCGGGACAAAAATGAGTCTCGAAGAAATTCTGGAAAAAATCTCTGCCTACCCCTGCCGATGGATTATCTGGACAGGCGGGGAACCGACGCTGCAACTGACGGACGAAATCATTTCTTTTTTCAGGGAAAAGTCTTACCGGCAGGCGATAGAGAGCAACGGGACGCGTCCTGTTTCTCCTTTGCTGGACTACGCGGTATGCAGTCCGAAGGGAAATTATGCGTCTGTCAGGGAGATGAATCCGTCGGTAGATGAGATTCGTCTTCCGGTGCGGGCGGGCGATACGTTGCCGTCTAGGGAAGAGTTGCCGGTTGCCTCGGTTTATTATGTAAGTCCCGTGTTTACGGAAAATCCGCAGGAAACCGCCGCCAATATTGCCTGGTGCGTAGATTATGTAAAATGTCACCCGCTCTGGCGACTGAGTTTGCAGATGCATAAACTGATTGGGATAGCGTGATCGTAATTCGTACCGTCGTTGCATTGTCTTTGCTTTTTCCTAAAAAAATTTGTTTTATTGCAAGATATACATTACCTTTGCCCTCCGTTAAAAACATTTTCACAGAAAACAGAAAAACAATTATAAAGGTATCTAAAGAATATGTCTAATAAATCTCATTCATCTGATTCTAAAGTTGTTGATAACAATTTGGAACACAATGTGGGTGAATTGTTCTCCAAGTCGGAACAATTTATTGAAAAAAATAAGAAACTTATCATCGGAGGTATCGCAGTAATTATCCTGATTATTGTGGGTGTTGTTGCTGTCCGTCATTTGTACTTGGCGCCGAAAGAAAAAGAAGCGCTCAATGCTATTTTCCGCGGACAACATTATTTTCAGCAGGAACAGTGGGACAAGGCGCTTTATGGAGACAGTGTTCAATATATTGGCTTTGAAGAGATTGCCGATGAATATGGTCTCACAAAAACGGGTAAATTAGCCAAGGCTTATGCTGGAGTTTGTTATTATCATAAAGGAGATTACGAAAAGGCTGTCTCCTATTTGAAAGCGTTCAGCGCCAGCGACCAACTGATAGATCCAGTAATCACCGGATTGATAGGAGATTGCTATGTGGACATGGATCAAATAGAAGATGGTATTGATTTTTTCCTGAAAGCAGCATCCAAAGCCGACGATTCTACCATCAGTCCTGTATATCTCAAAAAGGCCGGACGCGCATACGAACATTTGGGTAATTACAGGAAAGCTGTTAAAACATATACTACTATCAAAGAAAAATATCCTGCCGGCGTTGAAGCGCAAGATATTGACAAATATATAGAGAGAGCACAAGCAAAGATTTGATGCATGGCTACTGCTTATCAGCATTTATCTCAATATGATTTTGAGGCTGTTCCGGATGCTTCCGAAATGAAGATCGGTATTGTTGTTTCCGAATGGAATGTAAATATTACCGAAGCATTATTGAAAGGTGCATGTGATACCTTAGAACGACATGGTGTCAAGAAGGAAAATATCCATATTGCCCGCGTACCGGGCAGTTTTGAATTGACTTTCGGCGCTAAAATGATGTCCCAGCAATTGAAATTGGATGCCATCATTGTGTTGGGTTGTGTGGTTCGAGGAGATACACCGCATTTCGATTATGTTTGTTCCGGTGTAACGCAAGGTATTACAGCCTTGAATGTGTCGAGCGATATTCCGTTTATTTTTGGGCTTTTAACTACCGACAATATGCAACAATCTTTAGACCGTGCCGGTGGTAAGTATGGAAATAAAGGTGATGAAGCCGCAGTTACAGCAATAAAAATGGTTGCTTTCCATTGTCAATTGGAAAAAAGTTAGTACCTTCGCGCTCGTAAAATTAAGGGCAGTTACCAGAGTGGCCAAATGGGACTGACTGTAACTCAGTTGATTTACATCTTCGGTGGTTCGAATCCATCACTGCCCACCAACGAAACAGAACAATAAAGCGTGACAGAAGTTTTTTTTCAGTGCTATAAGCGGAAGTAGCTCAGTTGATAGAGCATTAGCCTTCCAAGCTGAGGGTCGCGGGTTTGAGTCCCGTCTTCCGCTCTTTTTTAACGAGATTGCCCTACGGGGTAGTCTCTTTTTTTTGATATTCTATTATTAAAACCATATTGTTAGAAATTATGGAGCATTTAAATGAAAGAATCATACGTGAAATAAGTAAAGGATTGCCGAACAATGTAAAGCCGGTTAATTATTTGATGGATATACTCTGCATTGGTAAAGAATCTGCCTATCGCAGGCTTAAAAATCAAATTCCATTTACGTTTGAAGAGGTTGCTATGATTGCAAATGATATCGGATTTTCTATTGATACATTGGTCAAAAAGGATAAAAAAGAACGCATTTTTTTTGATCTAATCGATAATATGGAAAAAGACGATTCCAGTAATATCATTGATATGTTTAAAAACAATATCCGGATCATGAAAGAACTGGGAAATGCAACAAATGTGATGATCGTTGCAGCGATCAATCATATTCCGATGCAATTCTTACCTTTTGAAATGTTATTTAAACTTTCGTATTGCAGATACTTACACTCCAATGGGAATATTCCTCTTCCGTCCAAATTTTCGGATATTTCTATTCCTCCGGAACTGAAAAAGTTGCATGAAGAATCGGTTTTTTATTTCGACCGAATCCGGAACATAACGTGCATCGTCGACAATGGGATTTTTACCAAAACGATCAAAGAAATACAATACTATTACAAACGGAATTTCATTTCCAGAGAAGATTTATCTCTTTTGCAAAAAGAATTAATTAAACTGTTAAATTTTGCCGAAAGGTTGATAAGGACAGGATTGAACGATATCGGTAGTAATTATTTTATCTACTATTCTTCTTTCAGTATAGACACTAATTGTGTTTATTATGAATATGACGGTAAAGTTATGTCGCAAATTTGGCTGTACCTCGAAAGTCCGATTATCATTAATGAGAGCCGCCTGATGTGTGAAAAGCAAAAAAGATGGATGGATGCGAAAATGAAATATTCGGTATTGATAAGTAGATCGAATGATATACTGCAATCGGAGATTATTCGAGAGTTAAGCAGTCAAATCAATAGCACGTGTCCGGATAAGATTTTCGGATAAAAAAACAAAACGGGTGTATCCCAAAGGTTGGGATACACCCGGAAATAATAGGGTATTCTGTTTCTTTATTCCCCCTCCAATTTATTCAATTTAGCTTCCGTAGCTTCGTATTCTTTGCCCATGTTCAGATTATAGTAAATACCTTTGAGGGCAATTAAGTAATCTCGTTCTTGGGGTTTGAGTTGATGAGCTTTTTCAAAATAAGGTAATGCTTCTTTGAATTTTTCATTGGAGATTTTCAAAGCTTCCATATATTTTTTCTGATCGGCAATATCATTGGCGGCAGACCGTAGCTCAACGCCTCTGTTGAAATACATACGGCCAACGCTCGACTGCGCTTCAGGCGATTCTGGATTCAAAGCTAAAGCTTTATTGAAAGCTTCTCTTGCTTTTTCCGGTTCTTTTTTCTCTTCATAAATAGCTCCCAAAGCGTTGTACAACTGCATATCGTGAGGATTTTGTTCTATTGCTTTACTCAAATAATCAATGGCTTCATCTTTTTGATTGGTGTAGATGTATTGATTGATAAGCGTTAAGAGGAAGAAAGATTCTTCCGGAAATTTATTGGCGCCATCTTTCAATACACGAATCAGATTGACGGTATCTTTCAAGATGCTATACTCGTTGGTCAGATAACGGGTGTTTTCCTTTGCATTGAAATCATTTGCCAGGAGTTCTTCATAGAGCGCAATTGCTTTGGCGTGATCCGGAATTTGGGAAGCGGATAGCGCTGCATAATATTTATAGTTGAGATAGCTTGAGTCTGTTTTGGAGACAAGCGGCTCATCGGCAAACATTATCATATCGGGAGTTTCCAGGTATTGTTCAAAGAAAGCGTATGCTCTCTGATAGTTTTTCTTCTCGTAATGATAGGCGCCTCCGTTGATCAAATCCAGGTGATTTACCTTCAGAATAGGTTTCATATCTTTTCTGAATTTGAGTTTTATTTTTCCTTTTTCGTCCGGAGTCTGTTCTAATTCGTCGGCTTTTTCAAAATAAGCTTTGATGTTGAACAGTGCATCGAACATTATATCCTTGTTAGGCTCTTTGCCGAGAATTAGTTTGGTCTTTTCTGCATCGTATTGTTTGTTTTCGATCCATCCGGCGGTGTACCATGTTTCTGCCAAGTCTTTTGATTCTGGATCTTCAAGTGCAGCGCCAATCAGTTTGCGGGCTTCGTTAAAGTCCGGAGTTGCTGCTTCTACTTCGTTTTTTGCTGCTTTTATGTTTTTTTTCTGTGCGAAAGTAAGGCTTACCATAAAACACAAAGCGATAGTTAATGCTACTTGTTTCATTTTCGTAAAAATTTAATTAGATTACAAATTAATTTTCTGTTGTTGCTATATTGGTGTCGTTTCCGACTTCTTTATCTTCGGTAATGTCCGACATGACTTTACAAACGGAGGCTATTTCATCATTCCGTTTTTCCAGATTGATGAGTTTTACACCCTGGGTAGCGCGTCCCATCACCCGTACATCGGCGATTTTCATGCGGATAGTAACTCCGGATTTGTTGATAATCATAAGGTCATTTTCGTCGGTAACGGATTTGATGGCGACTAATTTGCCGGTCTTTTCCGTTATGTTAATGGTTTTAACACCTTTACCGCCACGATTGGTGATGCGATAGTCTTCTACATCGGAGCGTTTTCCGTATCCCTGTTCGGAAACGACCAGAATACTCTCTTTTTGTGCATCTTTGATGCAAATCATACCAATGACTTCATCTTTTCCGTCTTCATCAATTCTCATGCCGCGAACGCCAGTTGCAGTTCTACCCATTATGCGTACGGCGCTTTCGTGGAAGCGGATTGCACGACCGTTTCTGTTGGCGATGATAATATTGTTATTTCCATTGGTCATCCTGACATCAATCACTTCGTCGTCTTCGCGAATTGTGATGGCGTTTACTCCATTTTGACGGGGACGGGAATAAGCTTCCAACAGCGTCTTCTTGATAATGCCTTGCTTCGTACAGAATAGCAGGTAATGATTGTTGATAAATTCGATGTCCGAAGTCAGATTTTTTACGCGAACAAAAGCCGTTACCTTGTCGTTCGGATCAATGTTCAGCAAGTTTTGGATCGCACGGCCTTTGCTGTTTTTGGCTCCTTCCGGTATTTCAAAAACCTTTAACCAGTAACACTTGCCCTTTTGAGTAAAAAACAACATGGTGGCATGCATGCTGGCCGGATAAATATATTCTACGAAATCTTCTTCTCTTGTCTCCGTTCCTTTTGCACCGACGCCGCCACGGGCTTGTGCGCGAAACTCTGTGAGTGGGGTGCGTTTAATGTAGCCTAAATGGGAAACAGTGATAATCATCTCATCATCGGCATAGAAATCTTCGGGATTCATTTCTTCGGAAGAGTAGATGATTTCCGTTTTCCGTTTGTCACCATATTTATCCCTGACTTCCGTCAATTCTTCTTTGATAACTTCCATCTGTAAGTCTTCGCTTTCCAGAATGGTTTTTAATTTTTCGATTAGTTGGCAAACTTCTTCGTATTCTGCCCGCAACTTATCCTGTTCCAAACCGGTGAGTTGACGCAGACGCATCTCTACAATGGCACGGGACTGTATTTCCGTCAATTCGAATTTTTCCATGAGACGCTGAATGGCAGAATTGGCGTCTTTGGACGAACGGATAATAGCAACGACTTCATCTATATTGTCCGAAGCAATGATCAGCCCTTCCAGGATATGCGCTCTTTCTTCTGCTTTTTTCAGGTCGAATTGTGTACGACGGACAATGACTTCGTGCCGATGTTCTACAAAATGCTGAATGAGTTCTTTCAGATTCAATATTTTCGGACGTCCGTTTAATAATGCGATATTGTTAACGCTGAATGAAGACTGTAAGGCCGTATATTTATATAACTTATTCAGTACTACGCTGGAATTGGCATCCCGTTTTACGTCTATGACGATGCGCATACCCTGCCGGTCGGACTCGTCATTTACGTTGGAAATACCGTCCAGTTTCTTTTCGTCGACCAAGTCGGCAATATATTTAATCAACTCTGCCTTATTGACCAAATAAGGGATTTCCGAGATAATAATTTTTTCTCTATTTCCTTCTACTTCGATTTCGGCGCGACCACGTATGATGATGCGGCCTCGTCCTGTTTCAAAAGCTGCCTTTACGCCGGCGTAGCCATAGATATATCCACCGGTAGGGAAATCGGGCGCTTTGATGTGCTGCATCAGTTCTTCAATTTCAATACTGCCTCTGGTGTCGACGTAAGCGATTGCTGCATTGGCCACTTCCGTGAGATTGTGAGGTGGCATATTGGTTGCCATTCCCACGGCAATACCGGAGGCGCCGTTTACAAGCAAATTGGGAATCCGGGTAGGCAAAACACTCGGTTCTTTGAGGGTATCATCGAAGTTTAACTGGAAATTAACGGTATCTTTATCAATATCTCTCAACATTTCTTCCGCCAACTTGTTCAGACGGGCTTCGGTGTAACGCATGGCTGCAGGGCTATCTCCATCAACGGATCCGAAGTTTCCCTGTCCGTCGATCAACGGATAGCGAAGCGACCAGGGTTGTGCCATACGCACCATGGCTAAATAAACGGATGAGTCGCCGTGCGGGTGGTACTTTCCTAAGACGTCTCCTACGATTCTGGCTGATTTTTTATAGGGTTTATCGGAGTTGTTTCCCAACTCGTTCATTCCAAATAATACCCTGCGGTGCACAGGCTTGAAACCATCTCTTACATCCGGTAATGCACGTGATACGATTACCGACATGGAGTAATCGATGTAGGCTGATTTCATCTCCTCTTCGATGTTGATTTTTATGATTCTATCTTCTGCCATTGAGCTTTTTAGATTAATGATATATTTTTTCTTTCTGAAAAATCGCACTAAATTACTGCTTTTTCTGTTAACCTGAAAATTTTTTGGGAAAGTTTTTTTGAAAACAGAGGAATGAACAGCGAATATTACACTATCGGCCACACAGGGTCGAGGCGGTAAGTCGCCGGCATCATAAACTTTACATTTTTGTTGTTTTATTAATTGCAAAAAGCAGGAGAAGGGCAATCAATGCGCTTCCGGTCATCGTATAAGCCGTTGAATGTAAAATATTCCCCAAACCAGGGCTAAATCTTTTTTTGAGGTGCCGGAGAAAAATAAACCTGCAAACGATAAAGAAAAAAATCTCTGTTTCTGATACCAAAATTATTTGCGATAAAGCGTTGAATTTTACCGTTAAGATT
>JAISFI010000283.1 GCA_031263685.1 Dysgonamonadaceae bacterium
TTTAAGCCGCACACCCGCGCCACGCGCAAGCTGCATGATTTGTGGCTGCGCTTCCTGACGGAAATCAACGAATCTACGCGGGAAGCTCCACCCGAACTGCTGGCTGACGAAAACATCCGCGAAGCCGTGCGTTATTCGGAAATAGCCGCATACAGTGAAAGCCAGCTCATTGCCTACGACGATGCCCGACTGGCGGTGCTGGACGAACGCAGTGCACTGTCCGAGTCTGAAGAAAAAGGGCTGGCGAAAGGTTTGAGGGAAGGCTTGGCAAAGGGACATGAAGAAGGCTTGGCGAAAGGTCGCGCAGCAGGATTTGCTGAAGTTGCCGTTCATGCATTGAAAAAAGGCATGTCACCGGAAAACGTCAGCGAATTGACCGGATTGTCACTGAATGAAATCCACAAACTTAAAGAGGGTTTATAAATATGAGACTGTTTCCGAAACAGTTCAAATGCGACATTCACCACCAGATTTGTTTCCCGTTTTCGTATGTAAAAATCCGTTCTTCCTGCCCGCGGGTATGGTTTTTCAACAGATATAAGCCGCCCACCGGCACATGGGTATATACAAGGCTGTCGGCTTGCGCAACAATTCGCCCTAACGAAGTTCTGCCGCCGGTATCGTAAAAGAACAGTTCATATTCGTTGCCCGGAGTAATATTGTTGTCGTCGTTTCGGGGCAAATAGCGAATATGATCCACTTGCACTGCCCGCCCGAAATCGACGCCGATCCAACTGCCCGAAGCATTGGCAGCATCGTAAAAAGTAAGGCCGTCGCCATCGAAAGCATTCGCTTCGTGATTATTGCCCTGATGGGACGAATTGGTCAATATCTTCCCGTCAAGTTCTATTTTTGTGTTTCCTGCATAAAACGCTATTTCCGCTACATTGCCGTAGCTGTTTCCGGGCGATACATATCGCCAGTAGCGGTAAGGACGGGAGATATTTGTGGTAACGGTATCGTAGCACATTTGTGGATTCCGGGTCACGACGCCCGCAGAGGCGACTTTCCGAAAATCTGGAAATACCGGGAATTTACGTCGCAATACCAGCCGCTGGGATTGGGTTTTGTCGGCAATTAAAGGCTTGCACGTACCATCGAGGGCGACGAGCGACGAGCTGCCAGCCGGAATGAGCGCACCGTTGACATAGAGTACCGGCAAATATACAATGTCGCGTCCCATAGCGGTAAACTGTGCATAACCGTTGCGTTGAATTTCTGCCCAATGAACGGGTATCCATCCCCTATTGTTGAATACGGCCAGGTAGGCAAACCGGGAGTGATTGTTTTCCGGCCTGTTAATGCGCAAAGTTATATCGGAACCTTCAAAATAACGGTGGGAAACATCTTTGATAAAGGGCGTATTGAATGTAGCAGGAATTTGTTCTTCACCTTTTTTCTCGAACAGGCATCCCTTTTGGTAAGCATAGGTTGTCCGAAAGGCTTTTGCCATTTTATAGTCGGGTTTATTCGGATAGCCGGGATTGCTTTCGCCTCCCATAAACGGAATTTCCTTCCCGCTGTTATCCAGCAGAACATTCCAGTTGTGTCCATGACTTCGAAACGGCCATTGTGGTGTATAATCCATGCATACGGGAATCCCGCAGGCGCGCATCACATATACGGCATACTGGGCATAGTCTTTACAATTTCCCATTTTTATATTCTCCAGGAATGAAGCCGGGCGATAAAGACGTGTCATTCCCTGACCGGCAGGCAGACAAAAGAAAGAGAGCAATAAAATCAAACGCCAATAATATTTTTTCTGTTTTCATAACATTAAATAAAGATATAGAAAAACCACCCCGCAAAAATATGATATATTTTGGGTAAACAATAAAGATTTGATGAAAAAAAATGTTTTTGCAATAATTTTTTAACAAATCTTCCAAGTTTATAGCCGATTGCTCCTTGTGTAAATTAGCTGGATTGCTTCGCTACAAGCGGCTCACAATGACGTATAGAGGGGTAAATTCAAATTATCATATACTAAATCCGAAAGATTGAATATAAATAACCCATATAGAGAGAAGCCACATGACATGTAGAACGTATCCTCATTGTGAAAGCGACAGCCTGAAAAGCAATCCGGGAAATTTTTATCCGTCTGTATGTAATTTACAAAAATTTCCTGTACATTTGCAACTTGTTTCCAAGTGAGAGAAATAAACAAAAACCATAATATACCAATGTATAGGACAAGAACATGTGGAGAATTGCGATTAAGCGACCTGGATGAAACCGTTATATTAGCCGGTTGGGTGCAGAAGAATCGCAAAATGGGAGGTATGACATTTATTGATATTCGGGATCGTTACGGGATTACGCAGTTGGTTTTTAATCAGGAGATCAATGCAACTCTTTGTGAACAAGCCGGAAAAATCGGACGGGAATGGGTCGTACAAGTAACCGGAGTTGTGCAGGAGCGTTACAATAAAAACGGGCATATTCCTACCGGAGAGATAGAAATCATTGTTTCCGAACTGAAGATATTAAATATGTCGGAAGTCCCGCCTTTCACGATAGAAGATGAAACGGACGGAGGGGATGATATTCGCATGAAATACCGTTACCTGGATTTGCGACGCAACGTAGTGCGCAGTAATTTGGAACTGCGTCACAAGATGGCTTTTGAGACTCGCCGTTTTTTGGACGACCGGGGATTTCTGGAGGTGGAAACGCCGGTACTGATCGGATCTACACCGGAAGGCGCCAGAGATTTCATCGTTCCTTCCCGCATGAATCCGGGAGAGTTTTATGCCTTGCCGCAATCTCCCCAGCTTTTCAAACAACTGCTGATGGTTTCGGGCTTCGACCGCTATTTCCAAATCGCGAAATGTTTCCGTGACGAAGATTTACGGGCCGACCGTCAACCGGAATTTACCCAAATAGATTGCGAAATGTCTTTCGTAGAACAGGAAGATGTACTGCAACTGTTTGAAAGCCTGACCAAACATCTTTTCAAAACAATCAAAGGACTGGATATTCCCGATTTTCCCCGTATGACTTACGCTGAAGCCATGAAACGTTATGGCTCGGACAAACCGGATACGCGCTTCGGAATAGAATTAGTAGAAATAAAGGATTTGACGCTGGGCAAAGGTTTCGAAGTCTTTGACAGTGCGGAGTACGTCGGCGCTATTTGCGCGGGAAGCTGCGCTTCCTATACCCGCAAACAGTTGGATGAACTGACCGATTTCGTCAAACGTCCGCAGATAGGAGCGAAAGGATTGGTGTATGTTCGCTGTGACATGGACGGCTCTTTCAAATCTTCTGTCGACAAGTTTTATAGCTCCGAAGATTTGAAGTGCTGGGCAAAACGCTGCTACGCCAAACACGGAGATTTGTTGCTCATCCTCTGCGGAGAAACAGAAAGGACGCAAAAGCAACTTTGCGAACTTCGCCTGGAAATGGGAAACCGCCTGGAATTAAGAAATAAAAATAAATATAACTGTCTGTGGGTAACAGATTTTCCCCTACTGGAGAAAGATGAAGCATTGAATCGCTTTTTTGCCAAACATCATCCCTTTACCAGTCCCAAGCCGGAAGACATTGCCCTGCTGGATACCGATCCGGGCGCCGTACGCGCCGATGCCTACGACATGGTCATCAATGGCGTTGAAATAGGCGGCGGATCTATCCGGATTCATGACAGCAAACTGCAGCAAAAGATGTTTCAAGTGCTTGGTTTTACCGAAGAAAAAGCCCAACTTCAATTTGGCTTCCTGATGAACGCTTTCCGCTATGGAGCACCTCCGCATGGAGGATTGGCCTTTGGTCTGGATCGCTTCGTATCGCTTTTTGCCGGATTGGATTCCATTCGGGATTGCATCGCCTTTCCCAAAAACAATTCCGGTCGGGATGTCATGATTGATGCGCCTTCTGCGATAGAACAGGAGCAGTTGGATGAATTAAATCTGCAAATTTCACATGCCTAATTTCACATTCCTAAATTTCTTATTTTTATGAAGAATACATTAGTCAATACCCATTACAATTTTCCTTCACAAACCGGCGTGTATCACGGAAAAGTCCGTGACGTTTACACCATTCATGACGATCTGTTGATTATGATTGCAACCGATCGTATTTCTGCTTTCGACGTAGTCCTGCCCCAGGGGATTCCTTATAAGGGACAAGTGTTAAACCAAATTGCAGCAAGCTTTTTGGATGCTACGCAAGATATTGTTCCCAACTGGAAGATCGCCTCTCCGGATCCGATGGTAACTGTCGGCTTGAAATGTGAGCCGTATAAAGTGGAAATGGTCATTCGCGGGTATCTGACCGGTAGCGCATGGCGCGAATACAAAGCCGGAGCGCGTGTATTGTGCGGCATCTCCCTGCCGGAAGGAATGAAAGAAAACCAAGCATTCCCGGCGCCGATCATCACGCCCACTACTAAAGCCGATGAAGGTCACGATGAAAATATCTCCAAACAGGAAATCATCGCCCAAGGATTGGTCGACCGGGAAGAATACGAACAGTTGGAACAGTACACCCAAGCCCTTTTCCGGCGCGGAACGGAAATGGCTGCCCAAAAAGGATTGATTCTCGTTGATACAAAATATGAGTTCGGCAAAAAAGACGGAAAAATCTATCTGATCGACGAAATTCACACGCCGGATTCTTCCCGTTATTTCTATGCAGAAGGCTACCGCGAACGTTTTGAAAAAGGCGAAGAACAAAAACAACTCTCGAAAGAGTTTGTTCGCAAATGGCTGATGGAAAACGGTTTTCAGGGAAAAGAAGGGCAAAAAGTCCCGGAAATGACAGACGCCTATTGCGAAAGTGTTTCCGAACGCTACATCGAACTCTATGAAAATATTGTGGGCGAACGTTTCCTCAAAGCCGACGTTTCCGATGTCACCGCCAGAATAGAGCGTAACATATTAACCTTTTTGAAGCAACAATAACAGCTATAATAAAAACAACAATGACCAGTCGGGAACTTATGGACAAATACGGTTTAATTGGCTATCCTCTCAAACATTCTTTTTCAGTAGGTTATTTCAATGAAAAATTTGTTTCGGAAAAAATAGATGCGACATATATCAATTTCGAGATACCTTCGATAACGGATTTTCCCGATATTTTAGCAATCAATCCGCAACTCAAGGGATTGAATGTGACGATTCCGTACAAAGAGCAGGTAATCCCGTACTTAGACGAACTTGGCCCGAATGCAAAAGCTATCGGCGCTGTGAATGTCATTAAATTTGTGCGTGAAAAAGGGAAAAAATTGAAACTGATAGGTTATAACTCCGATATACTTGGCTTTAAACAATCTATTGCGCCTTTGCTGGAAGAACATCACCGGAAAGCGTTGATATTAGGGACGGGTGGCTCTTCCAAAGCGGTTTTTCACGGACTTCAGCAGTTGGGTGTTGCATCCGTTTTTGTTTCAAGGTCGCCGGGTAAAGGCCTCTTATACGAAGAGATAACACCGGATGTCATGCGCGAATACAGCGTAATTGTCAATTGCACCCCGGTAGGCATGTATCCCAACATAGATATTGCTCCGAACATTCCGTATGAACTGGTAACGGAAAAACATTTACTGTACGATTTGCTGTATAACCCCGACGAAACGTTGTTCCTGAAATGGGGAAAAGAGCGGGGCGCAGTGGTGAAAAACGGCCTGGAAATGCTGTTGCTTCAGGCTTTTGAATCATGGAATTTTTGGCAAAGCAAGATCTAATGCCCGACAAATGACCTTAACGTTCAACAAATGACAAAGGCAAAATCGGTATACGTTTGTACGCAGTGTGGAGCGGATTCTCCCAAATGGATTGGAAAATGTCCTGCTTGCGGAGCATGGAACACATACGTCGAGGAGTTTATCGCGAAAAGTCCGACGCAATCGCAATCGCCTCTCCACGGATATGAAGTTTCCAAATCCAAGCCTTTGCCCCTGTCGGAAATACAGACGGGCGATGAAATTCGCCTGGACATGTCGGACGGGGAATTAAACCGGGTGCTCGGAGGCGGATTAGTCCCCGGCTCGCTGGTGCTGATTGGCGGAGAGCCGGGAATAGGGAAGTCGACCCTGGTATTGCAAACGGCGCTCAATCTCAAAAACTGCAAAACCCTGTACGTATCGGGCGAAGAAAGCGCCAAGCAACTGAAGCTCCGGGCGGAACGTCTGGGCGAGGCGCGTGCAGATTGCCTGATTGTCTGCGAAACTTCTCTCGAACAGATTTTTGTCCATATCAAAAATGTACAGCCGGATATTGTTATCATCGACTCTATTCAGACGATTTTCACCGAGTTGACGGAATCTTCACCGGGCAGTATTTCACAGGTACGGGAATGTTCGGCAGCCATTTTGAAGTTTGCTAAAGAAACAGGAACTCCGGTCTTGCTGATCGGACATATCAATAAGGAAGGCAGCATTGCCGGCCCCAAAGTACTGGAACATATTGTAGATACGGTGCTGCAATTTGAAGGAGATCAGCATTACATGTACCGTATTCTTCGCAATATCAAAAATCGTTTTGGCAGTACCGCCGAACTGGGGATTTACGAGATGCGTCAAAATGGCCTGCGAGAGGTGAGTAATCCTTCGGAATTGCTATTGACGCAAAATCATGAAGGTTTGAGCGGCGTTGCCATCGCTTCCGCTATCGAAGGAGTGCGTCCGTTTTTGATCGAGACGCAGGCGCTGGTAAGTACGGCTGCTTACGGTACGCCGCAACGGAGCGCTACGGGCTTCGATATCCGCCGGATGAATATGCTGCTGGCTGTGCTGGAAAAAAGAGCCGGATTCAAATTGATACAAAAAGATGTTTTCCTGAATATTGCCGGCGGACTGAAAGTGAACGATCCTGCCATCGACTTGCCCGTGATCAGCGCCGTACTTTCTTCCTCTTTGGACGTTACGATCGAACGGGAGGTTTGTATGTGCGGAGAAATCGGTCTCTCGGGCGAAATTCGTCCAATCAACAGAATAGAACAGCGGATACTGGAAGCCGAAAAACTCGGATTTCAGCGCATCATCCTTCCTAAAAATAATTTGAAAGGCTTCGACGGAAGAAAACTCAATATACGAATCGTAGAAGTCAGACGGGTTGAAGAGGCATTTCGGGAATTGTTCGGATAATTTCCCAAAGTTCTTCGACCGTTTCTGCCCGAAGCATCCGGACGCGCACAGGTTTGAAGTTGGGAATCCCTTTAAACAAGGGCGTGACTGCCAGATGACGGCGGATATGCAGGATGCCCCGCCGCTCGTCGAGCCGGTCGATGCTGTCGGTGATTTGTTTTCTCAATACTTCCAAATACCAGTCGAAAGATTCGGGAGGCAAGAGTTGTCCTGTATTTAAATAATGTTTGATTTCCCGGAATATCCACGGACAACCGATACTGCCGCGTCCAACCATCACCGCATCAACTCCATAATCGTTGAATGCCTGTCGGCATTGTTCGGCAGAGGTTATATCGCCGTTTCCAATGATGGGGATGTGCATGTGCGGGTTGTTTTTTACGGCTCCGATTAATGTCCAGTCGGCTTCGCCCGTGTACATCTGGGCGCGGGTACGCCCGTGAATGGTCAAGGCGGCGATGCCGCAATCCTGCAATCGCTCGGCAAGATCGACAATAATCCGATGGTCGTCATCCCACCCTAAGCGGGTTTTAACCGTGACGGGAACATGTACCGCACGCACCACCGAACGGGTGATCTCCAGCATCAGTTCCGGATTGCGCAACATGCCTGCTCCGGCGCCTTTGCCGGCTACCTTCTTGACGGGACAGCCGAAATTAAGGTCGATGATGTCCGGATGCGCTGCTTCGCAAATACGCGCCGCCTCGGTGACGCTATCCACCTCTTTGCCGTAAATCTGAATGGCTACCGGACGTTCTTCTTCGGCAACTTCCAACTTAGCTGTCGTTTTGTTCACGTGACGAATCAAGGCGTCGGCCGAAACAAATTCGGTATATACCATATCTGCTCCAAAGCGTTTGCACATCAGGCGGAAAGCAATGTCTGTCACATCTTCCATCGGGGCGAGGAAAACGGGATATTGGTCGAATGTTATGTTGCCTATCGTCATAGATGGGTGAAGTATGTGGTGAGTTGAGTGTTAGAAAACGACGCAAAAGTACAGGAAATTTTCCAATTACACGCAGACACGAAGAACTATACTTTGCGCGGTTTAAAATTATGAGATAAAAGGAGTAGAAACCGGAAATAACGTTCGGCGTTAACCAATCCGGAACGGATTCCGGCTACTGTCTTCTTCTCACGATCTGTCTTCATTTCACAATTTTAAACCGCATAAAGTATAAAAAGACGTTGTTGCAACAAAGAATCACACCGCAGGCGTAATATCGTTGCAACAAAGTCATTTTCAGTAGTGATATCTTTTCCAATAATCTATTAAACGATATGTCATACTTTGATTACTTCCCTGTTTAAGAGTCCTGTAATTTTGTCTTCTCGTATTACGGGACAAAGTTGCATAATCTGTTTGTGTGGACGACCATGCACAATCACAGCTTGGACAATAGATTTTCTCATGATTTATAAAATTACCGGCAATGTACGCAAGACCAGCCTGAACCCCTGCAATAGGATTGAGAATTATAGCAAGTACCATGACCATCCGTCCATGGTGTTTCGGAACCGCAACATCCATAGTCGCCTTCGTAATCACAAAACACGTGCCCATCTTCATGGCATCCGTTTTCAATACGGTCGCGCACTTTCGTATCATCTTCCTCAAAATCACACGAAACAAACACCGGCGAAGCCAATAAAAACAGCCCCGCAAAAACAGATAAAATCTTTTTCCTTTTCATAAAGCATTAATTATTAAAACTTTTCCAAATAATTCTTTTCAAACAAATAGCGCGTAAGAATCGTACCCTGTATCACGTGGCGGATCGTATCGCCGGCAATGTACAGCATCGTCGGCGCCACCTGCGTAAGTTGAGATACCGTTTTCTCGTCTGCTTCCCGAATTTCAAAATCGGGGAGAAAGTAATCGTTAAATACGCCCGTGCTGTCTTTCCCGACGGCCAGAACCACCAGCCGGTCGGCAATAGCGGGGTCGTTGTAACGTTTCACATTCTCGAAATAATTCCAGCAACCCTCACAGCGATAGGAAAAAATAATCACCAGACAGGTAGAATCCGGCGAAATCTCTACCAGCTGCGGCAACACCGTCTCCTTCACCGCCCGCTGATACAAAGGATGCAGCTTGCCCGGCGCCTTTCGGTGCGAAAAGTTGTAGCCGGTGAAAAAACTCGCCAGCACAAGTATTCCGCCCGCAAGCCATACCTTGTTCCACACCACTTTCGGAAAATTGTTGTCCGAAAATCGCCACGAAACGAACAGCAGCAGCAACAGCGCTGCGTTTCGCACAAATGTCGCCCAGGGTGGCAACTTCAGCAGACTTGCCTTCCCAAAGCAGCCACAATCCGTTATATCCCGAAAAATGTAACCGTAGAGAAACACCAGCGAAAATACACTGATCATTCCGATAGAAAACAGTGACATCTGCCTCGGATAAATATTCAAAAGCAGGCAAATGCCCGCCGCCGCCTCTACAATCGCAATCACAGGCGCCGCCCAGACGAGCGCCGGAAAACCATACTGCAACAACAAATTGACGAACGTTTCCAAATCGCCGGCCTTTGTGAAAGACGACGTCAAAAGCAGTAAGCCGACAAGCAGCCGGCTACCGCAGGCAAGTCCTGTTTTCCAATTCCACTCTCTTTTCATCTACTTTTTCCTTTAATCCGCTTTAACAAACGACATAATTGCCTCATATTCATAAATTCCCAAGCCTGTCAACGGAGAATCGTCGATTCCCAGAAGCGCCATTGTAGCCTCAGTCCATGTTAACTCAAGTTTTTCTCCGGACACGCGATATTTCATGGGAAGCGAAAATGACCCATCCTTTATGGTAACGGTGTTGCCCGAAACGGTGTATTTAGCCGGAGAACTTGTTTTTCCATTCATACCCACATAAGCTGTTCCGCCGTCTTCAAATATAAAAAATACTCCGCGAAGATTACTGAAATACGATCGATCGAGCATACCCTCCTCAATCGCATTATGCTTCACCCCATCCAGGGTAAATATACAATTCGCGTCCCCCAGAAAAACCCAGTGGCCGGTCAATCCAAAATCGTCGTCATCGTCTTTGCTGCATCCGGCAAAAGCCAGTGCGAATACACCTGCAAGGAGGGCGCTTTTTAATAGAAATGTTAATTGTTTCATGAGTTGTGAAAATTAAAAAGTTAATATAAAACCTGCGCCGCCCGATTGGGTAAGGCCGAAATTCATGGAAGTACTCTTTCCGTTTTTGTTGCTTTGATAAAGAGTATAGGCCGACTTCCATTTTGCATTGCCCTTCGAGTATAATATGAACGCGGCGGTGAGGCTTGCCGCAGACCCACCCAGAAAACAAATCGCAGGCGCAGGACTCTCCACATTCGGATTTAGTAAAAGTCCTAATGATAATCCCAAGCATATTGATCCCGTCCAACCGAATACCTCCCCGACCTGATGCAGGGTTTTTCCTGCATCATATTCTTTCAATGCTTCGGGAACGTTTGCCAGTATAGCGCGAATTTCCTTTTCCGATAACTTCACGCCATAAGCATTTTTAAACCCCTCGTCCATGGACTCCGATTCAAACTCCAGTGTCTTCCGTGGATCTTCGGGGGAGACCGGAGGGGATACAGCAGGCTCATCCTTAAAGATATCCTTCTCTCCATTCTCATACTTGATCATAAAGATTTCCGTCTTCAAAAGCGTATAGACCGGCCCATCGAGATTGCCATACTTTTTATACTTCACGTCGGAAAGGCCGACCTCCTGCACCTTGGCTTTGATTTCATCGCCGCTTTTCAACGTGATGATGTCTTGTGACCATACAGCATTTACACTGCATGAGAGCACAATCAGCAAAACAAAAAATTTAATTTTCCTCATTATAATTCGCCCATACCCTTGGGACTTATTTGTGCATCTGGTACGCAAAGTTGTTATTTAGTTTTCCCCTACTCATCAGGCTTTTCGGATTCGCCCCGTTTTTGAAATGGTCTTCGGACTCCATTGCGCCTTCATTGTAATCGGCACGCTGTTTGCAACTGTATAAATACTTTTTCATGATGATTCTTTTTATTTACTGTTTATTATTATTCCAATTTCTTCGCCACTCCTATAAAAGCTATGGCAAGCCGGAGACATTTTGGCCGTGGCCGGAGACATTTTGGCCATGGCCGGAAACATTTTGGCCATGGCCGGAAACATTTTGGCCGTGGCCGGAGACATTTTGGCCGTGGCCGGAGACATTTTGGCCGTGGCCGGAAACATTTTGGCCGTGGCCGGAAACATTTTGGCCGTGGCCGGAAACATTTTGGCCGTGGCCGGAAACATCCCGGACGATATAAATAATAAAAGTTAAATCTTTGATTTCGCGCAACGGATTTGGTCTTTCCGTGATAAGTTTTATTGCAGTTTTGCGCGCGCTATCGCTTATATAGGTGTGTGTGTGTGTGTGTGTGTGTGTGTGTGTGTGTGTGTGTGTGTGTGTGTGTGTTACGAAATTATTCGGAAGCTCCAAACAATTTTCGTTAAATAAATGCAAATTAATATTATTCATTTCCACAACCATCATAAAAAACTTTTCACTTTTAGTTTTTCACTCTTCACTTTTAAAAAGTTTGGCGTAAAAGTAATGCAAAAAAAACAGGACACAAAACATTCGGTAAGATTTTTTATGATTGAAATTTACAAGCGCCCCGATTTATAGAGAAAAGTCAAGTCTTTTTTCCTAACTTTGCGGCATGGCTATAATTACCGACTTCGAAATCATGTCGCCTGTAGGCTCTTATGAATCTTTAGCTGCGGCTATTCAGGGAGGTACGGATGCGGTGTACTTTGGAATTGAAGGACTGAACATGCGCGCCCGCTCTTCCAATAATTTTACGGTCGACGATTTACATGAAATCGTTCGCATCTGTAAAACGAACCATATAAAAACTTATCTAACAGTCAATACCATTATCTATGACCAGGATCTCGAAAAGATGCAAAAGATTGTAGATGCGGCAAAAAAAGCAGATATGTCGGCCATTATCGCGGCAGATGTTTCCGTGATGACCTACGCGCGAAGCATCGGCGTCGAAGTGCATCTTTCTACCCAGTTGAATATCTCCAATATAGAAGCCCTGAAATTTTACGCCCAATTTGCAGATGTTGTTGTCCTGGCGCGTGAGTTGAACCTGGAACAGGTGGCCGGTATATATGCACAAATCGGGCAACAGCAAATCAAAGGCCCCAGCGGAGCATTGATACGGATTGAAATGTTTTGTCATGGAGCATTGTGCATGGCTGTCTCCGGTAAATGTTACTTGAGTTTACACGAAATGCAATCCTCGGCCAATCGTGGCGCCTGCAATCAAATTTGCCGCCGGGGATATATCGTCAAAGACAGGGAAACCGACATCGAAATGGAGATAGACAATCAGTACATCATGTCGCCCAAAGATCTGAAAACCATTCATTTCATGAATCTGCTGATGGATGCAGGTGTACGGGTATTTAAAATCGAAGGACGCGCCCGTGGAGCGGAATACGTGCGGACAGTCACTGCCTGCTACAAAGAAGCCGTGCAGGCGTATTGCGACGGGACTTTTACGGAAGAAAAAATTGCCGGCTGGGACAAACAACTCCGGCGGGTATTCAACCGCGGCTTCTGGAACGGCTATTACCTGGGACAGCGCCTGGGCGAATGGAGTCGAAATTACGGATCGGAAGCAACGGAAAAGAAAATATATGTCGGGAAAGCAGTCAAATATTTTACCAATATTCAGGTTGCCGAGTTCCTGGTGGAAACACAATCGCTTCGAGTTGGAGACAAAATACTGATTACAGGGCCTACTACCGGCGCTGTTTTTCATACGGTCAACGAGATTCGGGTGGAGCAGCAAGCGGTACCGGAAACCGTCAAAGGAGAACATTTTTCTATCCGGATAGAAGCCAAAATCCGTCCTTCGGATAAATTATTTAAGCTGGAAACAACTCCCAAAAAAACGATGTAAATGAAAGCGTATATGTTTGAACTGGAAATGAAAGTTCGCGATTATGAGTGCGATATACAGGGCATTGTGAATAATTCCAACTACCAGCGTTACATGGAACATACGCGGCATGAATTTCTCCATTCGCTGGGAGAATCTTTTTCCGGTCTGCGGGGAAATGGTTTTGAAGCAGTGGTATCCTGCGTCAATATCCAGTACAAAAAATCGTTGCGGCCGGGCGATGTTTTCCATTCCTGTCTGAACATGAAAAAAGAAGGCCCTAAGCTGATTTTCGACCAAACGATCATCCGCTCAACAGATCATGTTACCTGCGCCATCGGGAGAATAGAAGTCGTTGTTGTCCATAACGGAAAACTGACGCGCGCAGCAATCTACGACGAACTTATCAATAAATGGGAAAATCAATCATCCTCTCATGTTAAATAATCTTGCCTTGACGTCATTGCGAGCCGCTTGCGGCGAAGCAATCCAGTAACAGGGTCTGGATTGCTTCAGGCTTCGCCTTCGCAATGACGATACGACAAATCTGAATAAACATAACACTAATAAAAATGACAAACCAAAACCTGCTCTACAACATCGGCCTGACATTAGTGAAAGGCGTGGGCGATATCATCGCTAAACAAATCCTCCAATCCGTGGGCGATACGGAAGTTCTCTTCAAAGAAAAGAAACGGTTGCTGGAACGTATTCCCGGTATCACTCCCCGTATCCTGAACTCTTTGCGGGATCCGAACGTACTAAACCGGGCAGAGAAAGAGATAGACTTCATCCGGAAAAACAGTATCCAAGCGCTCTTTTTTAAGGATGAACACTATCCCAAACGACTGAATGATTGCATTGATGCTCCTGTTCTGCTGTATTGCAAAGGAAATGTAGAATTAAATCCGTCTAAAATCATCAGCATTATCGGAACGCGTCATGCTACGGAATACGGCAAAGAAGTTACGGAAAAAATTGTTTCCGAAATGGCCGGTATTTATCCCGATGCGCTTATTGTTAGCGGATTGGCCTACGGGATAG
This sequence comes from Dysgonamonadaceae bacterium, assembly GCA_031263685.1. Taxonomy (GTDB): domain Bacteria; phylum Bacteroidota; class Bacteroidia; order Bacteroidales; family Azobacteroidaceae; genus JAISFI01. The sequence goes on from JAISFI010000283.1 coordinate 14,077, forward strand.
ATATTATTGCTCATAAAGCAGCCCTGAAAGCCCAAATGTCTACCATTGGCGTCCTGGCACATGGCTTGGATCGCATTTATCCGCCTCTGCACCGGAGTATTGCTGTCAGTATGTTGCAGCACGGGGGCGTGCTGACCGATTTCCTGAGTCAAACCAATCCGGACCGGCAGAATTTTGTGAAAAGAAACCGCATCGTTGCCGGAATATCCGACTGTACCCTGGTTGTTGAGTCGGCCTTGAAAGGCGGCGCCTTGATCACGGCCGAGATTGCATCGTCTTATGGGAGAGATGTTTTCGCTGTGCCGGGTCGAATCAATAGCCTTTACTCTCAAGGCTGTAATAAAATAATCAGGGAAAATAAAGCCGCCCTGGTAGAAAGTGCGGAAGATATTATCAAAGCCATGTGCTGGGAAACAAAAGTCGAAAAAGTGCCGACTGCCATTCAGCAACAGTTATTCCCCAACCTGAATGAGCAGGAACAGTTGCTATATAATATTTTGTCTCAACATCGAGAAGGACTGCAAATCAATTTGTTAGCCATTCAAGCAAATCTGCCGATCAGCAAGTTGTCCATGACACTTTTTGAGATGGAGATGAACGGAGTGATTAGGTGTCTGCCGGGTGGCGTTTATCGGGTAGGATAAAACAAGAAAAAAATGCTACATTCCCGGCTTTTCAGATTGATTCAATCCAGCCCGATTCAATTCATTTACCGAATATTTCGTTTGAAAAACAAAAGGCTAATTGCTGGTCGTTGCGAATTGCACTGTTGCTGATTGGAGTTGGTTTGGGATGTACCGTTGCTTACATTGTTCAGCTTTGGATATTTGGCAGTCTTCACCTTTTAGGAGAAGGAAGAGGTGTCAACTGGGAAGTTCGGAATTTGATAAGCATGGTTTATTTTGCAAGTATTTGTTTTTTCGGCGGAATCGGATTACTTACAGCGTTTCTGGTTGAAAGAAACGAAATGAAAAAAAGAAAAGATTAATCCAAGTTGCAGGTTGCCGGCTGCATTACTCTACCGTCACGGACTTGGCCAGGTTTCGCGGCATATCGACATCTCTCTGTTTATTGACGGCGATGTGATATGACAACAGTTGCAGCGGAATGGTAGAAAGCAACGGATCGAGACATTCTTCGGTTTCCGGTATTTCTATAACGTAGTCGGCAATAGCTTTGACCATCGTATCATCTTTGTTGGCGATGGCTACTACCCGTCCGTTCCGCGCTTTGATTTCCTGAATGTTGCTGATCATCTTGTCGTAAGCGCCGTTGTTGGTGGCAATTACCACTACCGGCATTTCGTTGTCGATCAATGCAATGGGGCCATGTTTCATTTCTGCCGCCGGATAGCCTTCTGCATGGATGTAGGAAATTTCCTTGAGTTTCAACGCGCCTTCCATTGCTACCGGATAACTGTAGCCCCGTCCCAGATAGATAAAATTGTGAGCGTAGGTGAAAATGTTCGACAGCGTTTTGATGCTGTCGTTGGATTGCAGGATCAATTCGATTTTATCGGGAATGTTGTTGATTTCGGACAGAAGTTTCAGGAAACGTTCTTCGGAAATGGTTTTCTTTTCCCTTCCGATGCACAGCGCCATCAGGGTAAGTACCAGCGCCTGCGCCGTGAAAGCCTTGGTGGATGCGACGCCTATTTCCGGCCCAACGTGCGTATAAGAACCGGAATGTGTGTTTCGCGGAATGGAAGAGCCGACCACATTGCAGATTCCATACACGAAAGCTCCGGCTTCTTTGGCCAATTCGATGGCAGCCAGGGTGTCGGCAGTTTCGCCTGACTGGGAAATAGCGATGACAATATCATCCGGATAGATAATGGGATTCCGGTAGCGAAATTCGGAAGAATATTCTACTTCGACCGGGATACGGCAAAATTCTTCCAGCAGATATTCTCCGATGAGGCCGGCGTGCCAGGACGTTCCACAGGCCAGGATGAGTATCCGGCGGGCGTTGAGGAATTTCTCCTTGTTGTCGATGATGCCGGAAAGGACTACATTCGTCAGTTCCACGTTGATGCGTCCGCGCATACAGTCGCGCAAGGTACGCGGTTGCTCGAAAATTTCCTTCAACATGAAATGGGGATATCCTCCCTTTTCCAACTGACTGAGGTTCATTTCCAGGCGGATAATTTCGTGCGTTTTCTCGACGTTTCCAATACTTACGACCTTGAGCGGTTTGTTTCGCCGGATGATGGCGATTTCCTCATCTTCCAGGTAGACCACCTGGTTGGTATATTCGATAATCGGCGTAGCGTCGGATGCCAGGAAAAACGCATCGTCCCCAATGCCTACAACCAGAGGGCTGCTTTTCCTTGCCGCGATAATCAAATCCGGATTTCCCTTTTCAATAACGGCAATGGCGTAAGCGCCGACCACCTGCTCCAGCGCCAGTTGCACGGCAGTACAGATGTCGACTTTGTTCGATACCTTGATATATTCGATGAGTTGTACCAGTACCTCGGTGTCCGTACTGCTTTGGAAAGTATATCCGTTGAGCGCCAGTTCCTTTTTCAGGACGGCGTAGTTTTCGATGATGCCGTTGTGAATCAGCGCCAAGGTTTCGGACTGAGAATAGTGCGGGTGGGCGTTGATATTACTGGGTTCGCCGTGAGTAGCCCAGCGGGTATGGGCGATGCCGATGGTTCCGGAGATGTTTTTGCTTTTGCAAAACGCTTCCAGGTCGGCTACTCGTCCCTTGGCTTTGAAGACATTCAGTCCGGCGTCCGGTCCGACAATTGCCACTCCGGCGCTGTCGTAGCCCCGGTATTCCAGGCGATGAAGTCCTTTGATTAAAACAGGGTATGCTTCATTTGTCCCGATGTATCCTACAATCCCGCACATAAGATTTCTTTTAGATGATTAAATCGGGGCAAAATTAGATGAAAATCCTATAACCTCCAAATTGTGTGTATCTGAATATTCGTTCCCTCCAGCATACATAGCATCAGATGTCGGACTAAGCAAATAAAAACTTCCCGGACGGAATCCGGAACGGATTCTATCTCGATAGCCCGAACGTTTTAACGTCGGGATGGAATCAGGCATAATTGTACTGGAGCGGCGAAGTATAA
>JAISFI010000381.1 GCA_031263685.1 Dysgonamonadaceae bacterium
CTCCGGCAGATGTCTTGGACGTTGCCTGAATAAAACCCTTGCTTTTCCTTTTGTATCCCCGACTTAAAACGGCGACTTTATATTTTTTGCTCAATAAGCGGATTAAATATTCCGTATGCGGTGTTTTTCCCGTTCCTCCGACAGCCAGGTTGCCTATCGAAACGACCGGAACAGGAAATGTTTCAGAGGGAAGAATTTGTCGGTCGAAGAGTCTGTTTCTTAGCTCTACAATCGCGCCATAGAGCCACGAAAAAGGAAGCAATACTTTATTTATGTTGAAATTTCCGGTCATAATGAATTAAATCGCTGCAAATATAATGCTTAATTTTCATTTAATATCTATCTTTGCACGGTATTCATCATTTGCAACAGAAATTATACTTTTGCAGATCTTTTAATTTTCAATTTTTTTGCACAAAAATGACCCATAAAGATGAAAAAAACTGCTTGTTTCTTTTTAGCGCCCTTTCTCCGCGTTTTAGCAGGGAAGGGTATCCTTTTTTTGCTTCTGTTCCTTACAGACTCTGTTGTTATCCACGCTTTTCCCGATACAGTTTGGCGTTATCCGGATCAAAGAAAATATGAAATGCCGCTTAAAACATTTACCCGAAACGGGAAAACAATCGAAATCCTGCAAACCCGGAACGGAAGATTGAAAAAAAGAATGCAGGAGAAAAAGCCGGCAAGTCATTTTCAGAAACTTCCGTCCATTCCCCTTTCCGTTTTTCCTTCCTTTCATGACGATGAAATCCCGCCTTCGACTCTTTTCGAGAGTTTTGAAGATTATGACAGTACACAAATCTGGTTACCCGAAAATTGGACATGGGAAAGCAAAACCGGCATTCAACGCAATAATCCGGATTATATTACCTGGTTTACCTCTTCCGATTTCCTGGACGTCCGCCCTTCGGACGGGAAATATTCGGAATGGATTAATTTTAGTATAGAACAGCTTCAGGATGAATGGTTAATTTCTCCCTCATTTGTCCCGCAAGCCCATGATACGCTTTTCTTTGACGCGAATTTCAGCCCGTTCTGGATGCTTTTGAACATGGAAACCCTTAAAATTGATTTTGAGCATCCGGCATCATTATTGCAGGCAATGATTTCTACCGATGACGGAAAAAACTGGACATCTTTATGGCTGGCGATTGATGCCTATCGAGATTACGATTATGATGAATTGATGGAATATTTTCTTGAATCCGAATGGCATGAAATCAAAATAACGCTGGAAGAATATGTTGGTCAAACGGTAAAAATCGCCTTTCGTTATGAAGGCCTTTTCGGCGACAATAATGGACTGGATCGAATTTCCGTCAGCCGGGAACGTCCGTTCACGTCTAAAGCGCCGGCAGCTTCTTACGATATTCCGGAGGGATTTTTTATGACCGGTCTCACTCCGGAGGGCAACGGAGTAACTGGAGTTATGTTCGCGCCTGCCTATCTTCCGGTCGTTTGGCGAAATACCTCTTTTGACGCCAAGCAGTTTCACTGGGAAATGCCAACTGTTTTTGAAATGGGATCGTATATTTCCAGCGAAGAAAACCCGATGGAACGCTACATTCAGGATGGATATTACTTTCCTGTCCTGACGGTTAACTGGGAAGATAAAGTTTCGGAACCTTATTCATGGTCCGGTGAAGCTACCGATCTTTCTTATGGGAAAGCCGTCTTTTTTGCCGGTGGAAATATTAATGATCACATTAAAATCAAAGAATTAAAAGATTTAGGGCTTGGAAATTTCAACTTAATCAACGGTATCACTTCATACGCATTTGAAGAAGGGAACTATTTATTCGGTACACGACCGGATCATTCGGTAGATGCTATCGCCAATTATTTCCAAAAACCGGCTCAAGATTATATCCTGAAGGGCGTTAATATTGCCGTAAGCAATTTTCAAGCGCCGGCAGGAACCACTTTTGAATTAATTATTCATCGTTCGGACGAGAATCACAACTTGCTGGATACGATCGCTACATCCCAATGGATAAGCGATAAGGCGATCGCCGTGCCGGATTTTTATAATATCGGATTTAAAACCGGTGAATTATTAGTCTGCGATGCATTAATCATGGAATTAAAAGGATTTAACAGGCAAGCGGGCGTTTCTTTGTCTTGCTTTTCCGAAGTTCTCCATGACGATCTCAATCACAATAATGCCTATCTGTTTGAATGGCAAAACGGGAAACGTATCCTCTTAAAGCCTTCGGACATTTTACAGTCCTCCGGAGCAACTTCCCTGTGTTTTAGCCTGAATCTTACCTATTCCTTCATTGGTCCCCTGAATTTGGAATATACGTTTACCTCCGGTCCGCAAAAAGAGGAAAAAACAGTGGACATGACCGGTTATTATCCTGCCGGAAGTTGGACAATCGTCAATCCTGTTCCTCAATGGTTGAATGTGACAATTGTTCCCGAATCAAATGAAAACGCGATTCCCCATATCCGTTTCGTTACGGATGATTTACCGGAAGGAATCGAAAAGCAGTACGTTGATATTTCAATCTGTGATACAAAAGGCGGAGATTACACTTTCAGGGTAATTCAAGATTTGTTTTCCGGGATAAAGCCTCCGGAAAGCAGTCGTTTGATAGAAGTCCGCAATCTTGGCAACGGAACAGAATTGATCTATCCGGACGATTATTTTAAATCGCTTCAGGTATATAATGTTTCCGGGCAGAAAGTGGGATTTTATCCTTTGCCTGCTTCCGGGAAATTCATTTTGCCGGCTTCGGCGCTGAAACGGGGAGTATATTTCCTGCAATTTACAGGAAAAATGACTGAAACTGTGAAAGTTATCCGTTAATATCCGCACTTATTACTTTGCCCGGCGCAGTATCCGGACTGCGCCGGACTAAAAGCAAGGCTGAGCCTTGTTTGCCACGCTTCGCGTAACTCATAATTCATAACTCTTTATGATTTTTTCGTGCCGTTTTGTTATACTAATAAACTTTTCTGCAAACGACCCCGTTCAGCATCGTTTCGCCTTCTTTCCGGATGAAATCAATAGAGATACCGTTGCTATCATCCACCGTAACATCAAATCGGATGGCTACTGCCTCGCGAGCGCCATATTGTTGAGCTACATTTAGATTTTCGAGCACAGTTGCACCGTTTATTGCCACATCGAAAACTCGTTTGTTTTCTTTCTTATCATTTAACTCCGCAAAAAGAAGCGTAATTTCATAATTGCCTTCCGCCACATCGAAACGATAATTGCTGAGACCTCGCAACTGAGTTTGGTATAAAGGGTCAAGAAGCGTCCGCATAACATTGCAGCTTTCTCTATGGAGTTTACCTCCGGTATAACCCCAAATCCCTTTTGTGTAAGGCCGGTCGGCAGTCCAAAGGTAATTGTTTTCAGCGTCGTCATTGAAATAACACTTCGAGCCGCAATTAATTGCAATTTCATTGAACTCAACACTGCCGCTTTTCATTTCATACGGTTGCAACTGAAATTCCACCTTCATAAAATCTTGCGCAATAGTACCATTTGAACCGGTTGCCCGAGCCTGAAGTAAATTATCTCCATTGCAGAATGGGACATCGAAAACAGCCGAGTATTCTTCAACCGTTTTGACAGCGAGCAGCTTTCCGTTCAGCAACAACTCCACTTTCGGGGTGTTGGCAAAAATTTCTACCGATTGCGTACAAACTCCGGTATTGCTTCCGTCTTCGCGCCCGCCGCGAACGCTCCATAATTTATACGGGATAGAAACATACGTATCTTTAGACAATACGGTTTTATAGTAATAATAACAGGCTTTGAGTCGGCGGTCGGCTGTAACCAACCCTTTTTCGTTGATATGCGGAATGGCGTCGCTGCGATATTCCGAATTAAAATCAGCCAAATTCCACACGGTTCCGCCAACAACAAAATCGGTTTCCATGATGGCTTTCAGGTACGTTTTCAAGAACATCAATTGATACTCTTCCGAATGGTCATAACGGACGGGGTTAAATGAATGAAGCCGCGTGTCGGATTGAGCGCCATATTCGCTCAAAAAGAAAGGATGTTCCGTATCGGCAGCTTTATAGTCGGCAAAAACCTGATAAATATCTTCTGTCTTTCCTTCATACCATCCTTTGTACTTATTGTAGCCAATAAAATCGGCTTTGTGATAACCTAATTCTACATTATCTTTCGGCTCAAAACAGTGAACGACCATTGACACACGGTACGGATCAGCCGATTTTATAAAATCGTTGAGTTTACCCAGAAATTCGGAAATGAAGGCACGGTATTCAGCTCGTTCTTCCTCTTTCATATTTCCTCTCGGATAATGCGTGTTTATTTCGTTACTCATGTTCCACGCTACGATACATGGATGGTTGTAATCGCGTATAATCATTTCTTTTATTTGAGAGACCGTATTTTCATAGAATGTATCTGCAGTAGTTATCCTGTTGATTACAGGCAGCTCTTCAAAACAAATAAACCCATACCGGTCGCACATTTCCAATACAGACGGGTCCTGCGGATAATGAGAAATACGCAGACAGTTAGCTCCCATCTCCTTCAGCAATTTCATGTCGTAGCGATGCATATCGTCTGTAAGTGCATTCCCGTAACCCAAATAATCCTGATGACGATTCGTTCCTATCAATTTCACGTGTTTTCCATTCAGGAAGAACCCTTTATCCGGGTCGAAAGAAAACCGGCGAATGCCTAAGGGGTTGAACACTTCGTCCAGAATATTGCCTTGCTTATCTTTCAGTCGACTGACAACACGATAAAGATAGGGGGTTTCTGTGTCCCACAAAACAGGATTTTTCACTTCCATTTTACATTCGGCATCACTTCCGCCTTTCACCTTACTCAGGTTAGAAGCGACTGCAACACCTTCCTTATTTACAATTAAGTGTTCGATATAAATATCTTTTCTGCCGGAAATATCAAAATTTGATTTGATTATCACCGTTGCAGCCTTGTCGGTTATGTCTTGCGTATGAATAAAAATTCCCGTTCCGGGATTCTTCATATCGAAATGTGCGTGTTCCGTTGACACGAGATAAACATCACGATATACTCCTCCGTAAAAGGTAAAATCAGCCGACAGAGGAATGATATCTTCATTGTGGCTGTTGTTTACTTTTACAGTAAAAGTGTTCGCTTGTCCGGGTTTCACCAAGTTCGTAATATCGTAAGTAAATGGAGTATATCCGCCAATGTGAGCATTGCCCGCTTTCGTTCCGTTGACCCATACTTCGGTAACTTGATTGGCTCCTTCAAATGCCAAAAACAGATTCCGGTTGTCGGTCAAAAAGCTTTCAATGACCATTTTTTTGCGGTAGAAACCCACTCCGCGATACCAACCGTAAGGTTCATCTTCGGAATCTTCAACATTCCAGGTGTGAGGTAAATTGACAATTTCCCACTTGTTGTCATCAAATTCTTCCTTTTCGGCGTCTTTTACATCGCCTTTAAAGAAAACCCACTTTTCATTGATTGTTCTCTTCACCCTTGGCGTAGCCGAAATGTTTGCTGCGAATCCGACAGAGAGTATCGCCGCTAAAAAAAGTCTGAATAAATACTGCATGATTTAAATTTTTTTATTTAAGGAGGCAATAGTCACTCCCGCAGGTGAAGCCGAAGGCGCAACCTGCGGGAGTGATAACTGTTATTTGTTTATTTCGCATCCCTTACAACTATTTTTTGAGTGGTCGACTCTCCTTTCCTGGTAGTCATTTTTACCACATACACACCTGTTTTCAGCGTGTCGAGTGAGTTTAGATACGTATCTGCCAGCAACACTAATTGTCCTGTGACCGAATAGATGGCAATTTCTTTGAAATCTTTGTCCATCCTATATATGATATCTTCGATACCGCTCGAAGAATCGTCTTCTATAGACAATGTATTGAGACTTTGTGCCGAATTACACAAATCCGGAGTACCTGCACTATCATCCAAAGGAGCATATATTTCAAGACTCGACTTCAACATCTTGCCTGAATGTAATGCTGCTATCTCGTCCGGGGTCATTCCTGAACGATGGAAGAACAAGTCTCTGAAATCAACAGACTCTAATGTGTTTTCGATGTCATTTAAGCAAAAACGGGTGGGTACGAGTTGCTCACTGATTGAACCCGTTACCGGGACTCCGTCTATATACAGGAAAGTGGCGCCTCTTGCATAATAGTGAGTCAGACTTACCTGATGCCATGCTCCATCATTCACCGAAGCAGCCGATTTCAGTTGACCGGAAGCAGACACAGCGTAATATACCGGTTTTCCGTCTGCATCTATTTTCAGATAAGCTGATGAATTACCCTCAGTGGTAAACGATGCGATTGTACCTGATGTTGAACTTGTTTTGAATGAAAACGAGAGTGTGAATGCGTGCAATATATTCTCCGGTTTCCATGCAATTTGTTGTGCTTTCTCTTTTTTCAGCGTGATTGAAGTGCTTCCATCCCGCTGAGGCTGAGCTTTACCCCCGCTCAATGCATCAAGCAACGAAGGCACAAAAGCGTAAAACATTTCGGTGTGTCCTTTGGTGTTGGGATGTCCGTCGTCGTACCGGTAACCCGACACCCATCGCCCGTTTCCGTCATCTACCGCACCCAGCAAGTTTACTGTAGGAATATCCCATTCGTGCATCAACAAGTTCATCTGTTTCACATAATTATAATCAGCAGCATTGTACAGAGTCTGCGGGTAAACGTTTCCGGCTAACGGAACTCTGCCTATATTGCGCGCCCACTCAATCAAGGTTGCCATATTGTTTTGATAGCTGTCAAAAGCTGTTTGACCGGAAGTACGAATACCTTCATTGGCGAGCGAAAGTCCATAGTATATATAACGGCTTTTAGTCGGAAGGAAATCATTTTCCCAACGAGCCATAAGCTGAGTTGTATTGTTCCCGTTAACTGATTTATGTTTTACCGTCCAGGGATATTGGGCTTCACTTCCAAGATATTGCTGATACATTTGTGCATAACCGATTTTACCGGTCGCTCCTTCTCCATTCGGAACAGAAGAACCCATAACCGTAAGAGAATAATCGTTTATGTCTTGATTTGAAATAACAATGTCTTTTGTGTCTGAGATGGATGTTTCATCATTGAATGTGGCTGTTGCCGTAACGGTTACAGTTCCATCTGCTCTTGCATAAAGTTTTCCGTTACTTGTAATTAGTGCAATATTTTCGTCATCCACACTCCAACTCACATCCGGATAATATGAATTTGCCGGGGTTGCCTGTATGCTCAGTTGTAAACTGCCTCCGGTTGAAGTAATATCTCCGCCGACAATGGAAATTGCGTCGGCAGGTTCTTGTTGTATATCAAGTTCCTCCACTTTCATGGCGTTGATGTGAGCATAATTACTTAGCCATTTGGTCAGTGTTAACGTGATTGTGCCCTCCCGGTCGGGAATTAACGGGTCGGAGACAAAAATATTTTGATTGTTTCCGTTAATACCCGTTCCACACATACTCGGTCCACCCATTTGGTGGATACCTGTAATGGAATTAGAGCCTGCAAGATTAATGTATCCTATTCTATTATTGGCATTATCTGCTCTACTTCCAAAAATGTAAAAACGATAAGACTTTTCCTTATTCAGGTTTTTAAAATATAAAACAGCTATAGAACCATTTTTATCATCAATAAACAGATAATCGTGCGTGGCTGTTTCAACAGCAAAATCTCCAAGAAGAGCGGCGTCCGGATTTTTTAAACCTCCTTGGCGAACGCCGTTCCATCGTATTGTACTTCCCGTTTCCAATTGATAGGGACTTGCCTCTCCCGTCGAATTAACAAGGTCAACTTTCATGAAACCGGCATTTTCTTCCGTCCAGTTATCACCATTGCTATACATGTTATTCCAATGATTTTCATTCACATCAGGACTTGCTGTGGGACTGCCGTCAAGTCCGCTGTTGTTTTTCCCGAAATCAATATAAAATGTTTTTTCGGCAGCAGGAAGCTCATAATCGCTGTATTCTTCCATTTTCATGGCGCTGATATAAGCATTTACGGACTGAATACCAATCTCAAAAAGTATTTTACCATCCGCTTTAGGAACAATAAAATCCGATTCGAAAATTCTCCGGTCGTTGGTATTTGTAACGTTTACCCCGATGCCGCTCCCTGAAGTTTGAAGTAC
>JAISFI010000099.1 GCA_031263685.1 Dysgonamonadaceae bacterium
GCCGATACAAGTCGTCGCGGTTCATTGTCTCCAGTTCTTCCTGCCAATAGGATGATGTCATTTCTTTGTTTTTTATTTTTCCGGTTAATAGGCGGCAAAGATATAAAATTTTATATATATTTACTACGACGGATAACAAAACTTTCAGTGTTGAAAAATAATTTCGCGCACACACACCTTATTTTCAACATCTTGTTAAAAAACCGGGGAATCGTTTGTTTTTTTTTTACTTTTTGATTTTGTCGTGATGCGAAAAAGCAGTACTTTAGTGCACTTTTTTTGAGAGATCGAGGAAGTCTATATATATTAATGTATAGTAAAAAGTAGAACTAATAAGTATAGAAATGACTGAAGACAGAATTATTAAGATTGATATTAATAATGAAATGAAATCCGCGTACATTGACTATTCAATGTCCGTTATTGTCTCACGCGCCCTCCCTGACGTCAGGGATGGCTTCAAACCTGTTCACCGGCGTATTTTATTCGGGATGAATGAATTAGGCAATAATTCCGATAAGCCATACAAAAAGTCGGCGAGAATTGTCGGTGAGGTTTTAGGTAAGTATCATCCGCACGGCGATTCGTCCGTTTATCTTGCGATGGTTCGCCTGGCTCAGAAATGGTCGATGCGTTACATGCTTGTTGACGGGCAGGGAAACTTCGGCTCGGTTGACGGGGATAGTCCTGCGGCAATGCGTTACACGGAAGCACGCCTGAGTAAGCTGGCAGAAGAGATGTTGCGCGATATAGACAAGGATACAGTTGATTTTCAGTTAAATTTTGACGACACCTTGCGTGAACCGATTGTACTGCCCACGCGTATACCGAACCTTCTGATAAACGGAGCGTCGGGTATAGCGGTCGGTATGGCGACCAACATGCCTCCTCATAACATGAGAGAAGTATTGCAGGCATGTCAGGCTTATGTCGATACGCGTGGAGAGATTGGCGTCGAAGGTCTGATGAAATATGTCAAAGCGCCTGATTTCCCTACGGGCGCAACCATTTACGGATATGCAGGCGTTAAAGACGCTTTCGAAACGGGACGCGGACGTATTATCCTGCGCGGGAAAGCTGAGATCGAAACGACATCCACGCATGATAAGATTGTGATAAACGAGATTCCTTATTTGGTTAACAAAGCGGAACTTATCAAATACATCGCAGACCTCGTAAACGAAAAACGTATTGAGGGCATATCAAATGTAAATGACGAATCCGACCGCAGCGGAATGCGTATTGTGGTGGATGTCAAACGTGATGCGAATGCTAACGTCGTACTCAATAAGCTATACAAGATGACGGCGTTGCAGTCATCTTTCAGTGTTAATAATATCGCGCTTGTCAACGGCCGTCCGAAGTTGATGAACCTCAGAGACATGATAAGTTACTTTATCGAACACCGCAAGGAAGTCGTTATCCGTCGTACGAAGTATGAATTGAAAAAGGCCGAAGAGCGCTCCCATATTTTGCAGGGACTAATTATCGCTTCCGATAACATTGATGAAGTAATTGCCATAATCAAGAAATCAAGCAATCCTCAGGAAGCCATTTCCAATTTGATAGCCCGTTTTGATTTGTCGGAGATACAGGCCCGTGCGATTGTCGAGATGCGTCTGCGCCAGTTGACGGGATTAGAGCAGGACAAACTGCGTGCCGAATTTGAGGAGATAGAGAAACTCATCATCCGTTTAAAAGAAATCCTTGAAAATGAAGATATCCTGATGGGAGTAATCAAAGATGAGTTGCAGGAAATCATCGATAAATACGGGGATGAACGTAAAACGGATATTGTATATGCATCGGAAGAACTCAACCCGGAAGATTTTTATTCCGACGATGAGATGATTATCACGCTATCCCATTTGGGATATATCAAACGGACGCCCCTTTCCGAATTTCGTACGCAGGCACGCGGTGGTGTAGGCTCCAAAGGTTCCGATACCCGCGACGAAGACTTTGTGGAGTATATCTATCCGGCATCTATGCACGCGACGCTACTTTTCTTCACGGCCAAAGGAAAGTGTTATTGGAAAAGGGTATACGAGATACCGGAAGGTACGCGTAATTCCAAAGGCCGCGCCATACAGAACCTGCTCAATATTGATTCGGACGACAGCGTAAATGCCTTCATACGTGTGAAAAAATTGATGGCAGACACCGATTTTGTCCATTCGCATTATTTATTGTTTTGCACGAAGCAAGGCGTCATAAAGAAAACATTGCTGGAAGCCTATTCGCGTCCGCGTCAGAATGGAGTAATTGCCATTTCGTTGCGCGAGGGTGACGGCCTTATCCAAGTACGTATGACGAACGGAAACAATGACGTGGTGATTGCCAACAAGAACGGCCGTGCCATACGTTTCCCCGAGAGTAAAGTTCGTGTGATGGGCCGTACGGCAACCGGGGTGCGCGGCATGACACTCGATGATAATGACGATTGCGTCATAGGCATGGTTTGTATAAAGCGTCCGGAGAAAGAATCGATTCTGGTTGTATCGGAAAAAGGTTACGGCAAACGTTCGAAAATAGAAGATTACCGTACGACAAACCGTGGCGGCAAGGGCGTTAAAACCCTTAACATAACGGAAAAGACGGGAAAACTCGTGGATATAAAATCTGTTACGGACGAAAATGACTTAATGATAATTAACAAATCCGGTATTACAATTAGAATAAATGTAGTAAATTTGAACATTATTGGACGTGCGACACAGGGGGTAAGACTTATCAATCTGGAGAAGAGAAGTGATGAAATAGCATCAGTTTGTAAAGTAATCTCGGAAACAGAAGAAGAAAAAATAGCCGGTAAGGGATTGCCTCAGGATACGGAAAATATAAATAAAAGTGATGCTGTTAGCGACAGCGATATAGTAAAAGAAGATTTTACGCTGACTGAAGATAAGGAAGAAAGCAAAAATTGAGATTTTATGCCGATTGGAAGCAGCGAAGAATATGTAAATAATGATAAATTAGAATAAAGATTATTAACTTCAAAATTAGGTAAAAAGAAGATGAAAAAATTAGGATTAACACTTGGACTTTGCTTAATTGCGGCCGTTTCATTCGGACAAAAGAAAGCAATTTCGGAAGCTTTGAAATTGGCGAAAGATGCAAAACCCAATTTCGCAGAAGCAAGAGCGAAAATCAAAGGTGCATTAGAGCATGAAGAAACAAAAAATGATGCACGAACCTGGTATGTTGCAGGGCAAATCGAAGATTTGCAGTTTACTGCCGAAAACACAAAACTGATGATGGGTCAACAGCCTGATGAAGCGTCTATGTATGGAGCGTTAATAAATATATATCCATACTTTAAAAAAGCGTATGAGTTAGACAACTTACCTGATGAAAAGGGGAAAATAAAACCTAAATTCACAAAAGATATACGCTCTACTCTGAAAGCGAACATGGCTTATTATTTGAATGGAGGCGCTTATGCTTCCGAGCAGGGGGATTATAAAAAATTTTATGACTTCTTTAACCAATATATTGAAATAGCCGACAGCAAGTTAATGAAAGAAGGTGTAAAATCGGGAAGCGAGAATACCGTCGATTCAACCTATATTTTTGCCAATTACTATGCTGCCATTGCAGCAAGTCAGCTGGGTGATCCTGCGGTTACTATAGAAGCGATGAAACGTGCCAGTAAAATAGATTACAAGCGTAATGATATGCTGCAGTACCTTGCCGAAGAATATAAAAACATAGGTGATACCCTGAACTTCCTGAAAACACTTGAGGAAGGATTGGCCATTTATCCTAAAGAATCATTTTTCACCCTGAACCTTATTCATGTCTATATCATTACCGGACAAAACGATAAAGCTATCGAATATATAAATGCTGCCATAATAAATGAGCCTACAAATGCTCAATTATATGACGTTGCAGGGCGTGTATATGAAACCGGCCCTAAAGATTATGCGAAAGCGGAAGAGTATTTCTTGAAATCTATTGCAATAGATGGTGAAAATGCAGAATCCCAGTCAAACCTCGGACGTATCTATTTTAATCAGGGAGTAACGCAGTTGGACGAAGCAAACAACATCGCCGATGTGAAAAAATACAACGAAGAAAAAGAGAAAGCGAAAGATTTATTCAGAAAAGCGCTTCCTCATTTCGAAAAAGCCTATCAATTAAACCCGGAAGCATCCGATAATAAAATGGCTTTGCGCAGTATTTATTATAATCTGGATATGGGTGACAAATATGAAGAAATAGATAAAGTCATGAACGAAAGTAATTGATTAACAAATAAGTAATTTATTTACGCGAAAAAAAACGCTTACTGACTGACAGTAAGCGTTTTTTTCGCTTTAATTGCAGTTTTTTCGTTTTAAATTACGATTTTTGGGTTTATATCGCTATTAGTTGATAAATTATTCGTGCTAATTGAAAAATAATTGCTATTATTGCATCCGAATTATTGTATTATTCATTCAAATTAAATAGTCATGAAACAGAATGTTATCAATCGTAGAAAATTCCTTCGTATGAGTGCTACTGCAGGGGCAGGGGCGGCATTTTTCACAGAGGAAGTAATGGCCGCAAAAACTTCGGTAAAATCCGTTTTACAGAATCAATTGGAGATACCCGTGCGTACATTGGGGCGCACAGGATTACAGTTGCCTATATTAAGCATGGGCGTAATGCGTGCAGATAATCC
>JAISFI010000113.1 GCA_031263685.1 Dysgonamonadaceae bacterium
GATTTTTCGGTTTCGCTTAAATAGAAATCCGCCGTTTTCCGGTCTTCAAACTCGCCGGACGTGCGCCCGATGGTAATCAGTGCCACATCGCTTGCCGCAGCCGATTGCGCCAAAACAGCGGCATCGGGCAAAAGTTCAGCGGCACGAATCTTAGGCATAAACATAGCAAAGGGATTGCCCGGGTCGGGTTTGTTTTTCTCGTTCTCTGCAGCAATGTGATTTTCATACAGCGTTTGCAGTTCACCGTTGAGCCGATAGCCGGCGTTGCGCAATCCTTCACCCAGCGACACGGTGTAGGCTTCGTTTACGTCGCCGCTGCCGGTGCCGCCCGCAATGAAGTCGTAGGAGGTGATACCGAAGGCGGCTACGCTTTTAGCCGTTCCGGGAAGCGGCAACGTGGCGTTGCTGTTCTTGAGGAGTATCATGCCTTCGGCAGCCGACCGGCGCGTAACTTCGGCGTGTGCCTTGAGGTCGGGTTTGTTGGAAAACGCATAACCCTTGAAGCGCGGCGAAGCCTCGATAAGTTGCAATATCCGCCGCACGTTGGTGTTCACTGCGTCAATGGACAGCGTGCCGGCGTTCACGGCATCCACGATTGCCTGATACTGGTCGGGGCGACCGGGCATCAGCAGGTCGTTGCCGGCTATCACTTGTTTCACGGCATCGTATCCGCCGAACCAGTCGGTCATTACGGCGCCTTTGAAGCCCCATTCGTCGCGCAAAATACCGGTCAACAACTCGCGGCTTTCGGACGCTGCCACGCCGTTAATCATATTGTAGGAGGTCATCACCGTCCAGGGCTGCGATTCTTTCACGGCAATTTCGAAGCCTTTCAGGTAGATTTCGCGCAAGGCGCGTGGCGATACCTGCGCATCGTTTTTCTGGCGGTTGGTTTCCTGGTTGTTTGCCGCAAAGTGCTTGATGGAAGTACCCACGCCGTTTGACTGTATGCCCCTCACGATGGCGGCAGCCGTCTTCCCCGACAGTAGCGGGTCTTCGGAGTAATATTCAAAGTTGCGTCCGCAAAGCGGGTTGCGGTGAATGTTCAACGCTGGCGCTAAGAGCACGTCGGCGCCATATTCCAGCACTTCGTTGCCTATAGCTGCACCTACGCTTTCTACCAACTCAGTGTTCCACGTAGAAGCCAACAGGGTGGCTACGGGATATGCGGTGCAATAATAAGTATCGGCGCTGCCTTCGCGCTTCGGCGCTATCCGCAGGCCGGCGGGGCCGTCGGCAAGCACAATGGCGGGAATGCCCAAACGCGGGATGGGATACGTGGTTCCCGCCGCACCCGGCACAAGCGATTGCGTGGCACCAACCACCGGATTGCTGTTGTTGCCAAAGCCCGCCATGCCTGTGCCTATCAGCAATTGTACTTTTTCCTCCAGCGTCAGGGAGTCAATGATTTTATCCAGCGACGCTTTTCCCAACTGGGGCGTTCCACTGTTGCCGCACGATACTATCAGTGCAACAAAAGTTACGAGTAATAATTTCTTCATGATAGGTTACTTTAATTATTTAAACAGCATCGGTACAAATTCCGACAGGTAAATCCGCCAGTTCTTCCAGATATGCCCCTCGCCGGTTTCGTAATAGGTATATTTATATCCTTTATCGTCGAGCAGCTTGCGGAAGTCCACATTGTTTTTGAACAGGAAATCGGTGTTTCCGATAGCAATCCAGTAGAGTTTAGGCTTTTTGTCGAATTGTATTTTCAGTTTGCCTTCGAGGTTGTCGTATACTTTCGACTGTACACCTTCGCGCGGCATGATAGCCGCCGAAAACAGCCCTACATAGTCGAATGTATCGGGATACTCTTTGGAGATGTGCAGCGAATGAAAGCCGCCCATCGACAGGCCGCAAATGGCGCGTCCCGACTTCTGTTTAAGGGTGCGGTAATTGCTTTCCACAAACTTTATCACATCGGGGAAAGCGGCTTCAAAATCGCCGTCCATGCGGGTAGCGCCCATGAACGACGGTTTGACAAATCCTTCGGATGCTTCGCCCGCCGCCGCTTCCTGACCGGCATTGCCGTTGGTCATCACCACAATCATGGGCTTTGCCTTACCTTGCGCAATCAGGTTGTCGAGAATTTGCGACGTTCTGCCTAAGGCAATCCACGCTTCCTCATCGCCGCCTGCGCCGTGCAGCAGGTAGAGCACAGGGTATTCCGTTTTGCCTGCCTCGTATCCCGGCGGCGTGTAAATGGTGATGCGGCGGGTCATGTTCAATCCCGGACTGTTGTACCAGCGGCGCGCCACCGTTCCGTGAGGAACTGCATTTACTTTGTACAGGTCGGCACGGTCGCCGCCAATGATAAATACGCTCGTAACCGAAGCCACATCGCGTATCATATACACGTTAGCGGGGTCGGTTACTTTCACGCCGTCGATGATAAACGTGTAGCTGTAGAGTTCGGGCGACAACGGCTCGGGCGTGGTGTATTCCCATACGCCTTTATCGTTTTTCGTCAGCGTTACCACACCCGGAGCTTCAAACGTGCCGAAGGGCGTTTCCTGTTTCTGCGTCGGCAGGAAATCGCCGGTGAGTTCTATTTTCACGGCTTGCGGCGCATTTAAGCGGAACGTTACCGCGTTGTTTTCATTGATTTGCGGGGATACGATTTCCTGCCCGCCCCACAGGGCTTGTTGGGCAAAGGAAAAAACGCCCGTAAGTAGTGCAATTGACAAGGTGATAATTTTTTTCATAATTGGTACTTATTTTTCAAAAATTCGTGTTATAAATGTTAAACAGGTATATAGCGCCGAGTGCCAGTATTCCCAAGTATGTCCACCGTCGCGTACGCGGAATTGACACGGAATTTGCGCCTGTCGCATGGCTTGTATAAATTCGATGTTGCGTTCGAGCAGGAAATCATCGTCGCCACAATCGACAAACCACGCGATTGTCCGTAACTTTTCTTTGGTCGCTTCATCCGCATCCGCTACGTACTTGATACAATTATTTTCCTTGACGGATTTATTAAGTATCGCCATTTTGTCGTCCGGACGTTGCGAAGGAGCCGCTCCTTGTTCAGGGATATTCATCAAAGCGCTCATGGCATAGACCGACGAGAACAGGTCGCTGTGCTTTTGCCCGTAAGCTGTAGCGCCGCCGCCACCCATTGACAGTCCTGCTACTGCACGATGCTGTTTGTCGCCGATGATGCGGTATTCGCTTTCGATATACGGCAGAAATTCCGTAAAGAAAAAGGTTTCGTACTTCCAGCCCGGCATGTCGAAGTAGCCGTTCCACGCGCCTTCATAGACATTGCCACCGGCATCGGGCGTCACAATAATCATTTCAGCGGCTTCGCCGGATGCCGTCAGTTGGTCCATGACGTCTTTCACGTGTCCGCGTCCGTTCCATCCGCTGTGCGTGTCCATCATGCCATGCAAAAGATAAAGAACAGGATATTTCCTGTTTATATCCGTGCCGTAACTTTTTGGGATAAAAATGTTATAATCGCGATCGGCATCCAGCACTGTGCTGTGAAAGGTTTTTGTTTCCACCTTGCTTTGCGGCCCCCAGTCGCCGAATTGTGCCGATGCCCCAGAAACAGTAAATACTGTGAGCAACAGTAATAAGGTAATTCTTTTCATATCTATTGTTGCAATTTTTATTCTGGTGTTACGTTGGTAAGTGTAAAAATCCCATGTGCGGTTTTGTTCCCGAATGCCATACCGGTCGAAATATCTTGAATAAGTAAGCCTGAACCTGTAATAGTAAGTGTGCCGGCATTGTCTTCTACATGAATGGTGCTGCCCGGCCGGATGTATTGTGTTTCCCCGTTTGCCATAAAGTAACAACCTCCTGTAATTATTCCCATCTCCATAAAACTCAAATCAAGATAAAAGCCGGTGAGCGCATCGCCTATTGCAACGGCGCCCGCTGTACCATCCTTCATCGCATAATCGCCGGCAAGGGATGTGGCGCTTTCGGTAGTAACCAATTCGAGTTTTACCACCACAGTACCACCGCTGATGACCTCAATGACGTTCAACTGTGAGCCGTCGATTTCAACAGGCTGTTGCTGGGCATTCGTATAAACGGCAGGCGTAGTAACTGTACTGCCATAAGTCAGAGGTGCTGCGTAGTTTCCAATGATAGGATCTTCTCCGGGTGGCTGATTTCCGACAAGCGTAATAGTCGAATAATTTACGCTGCCGGGTGTGGATAAGTTACCGAAGTTCATTTGTGTGCTGATATCCTGAATGCCCAAGCCATTGCCGGTAATGGTCAATACGCCGGCGTTGTCGGTGATAGTAATATTCCCTTCGCGAATGAACATTTTGGTGTCGCCATCCAAGTAATACGAGGGAACTTCTATTATCGGAATACCGGGAATGCTCATCCAACTTGTCATATCCATATAGACCCCTTGCACGATTGCCCGTTCCAAAGAATTGACTGCTTTTACCGGATATGTGCCGGCTAATGTAGTTGGGTTTTCTTCCGTTACTACATCAAATATAGCACACAGCACATTGTTATCCGACACGGTAATGGTGTTCAATTGCGAGCCGGGTACTGGTGTATAATTCTGTCCGTCCGTTGTAAATTGGTATGGTGTTGTCACGGTCTTTGTGTACGTATAGTTATGAGACACCGTAAGCGTCATATTCGGATAATTTACCTTACCAAGGTCGGGCAGGCTACCGAAGTTCATTTCTGTGCTGATATCCTGAATGCCCAGACTGCTACCGGTAATAGTAAGTGCTCCGCTATTGTCGGTAACGGTAATGTTGCCGTCGCGGATAAACATCTTGGTCTCGCCATTTAAATAATACGAGCCGCTTTCAATCGCCATGTCGAACATGCCCAACCAAAGCAGGTTCATAAATTGCCCTTGCACGATTGCCCGCTCCAAAGAATTGACTGCTTTTACCGGATACGTGCCGGCTAATGTGGTTGGGTTTTCTTCCGTTACGATTTCGAAATACGCTACCGGAGTACCTTCCGCCGATACGGTAATTTTGTTCAACTGCGAACCGACTACCGGTGTAAAATTCTGTCCATCTGCTGTCCATGCATAAGGACTGCTTACTTCTATGGAATAGCTGTACGCAATATCCGGCTCCACTGGATCGGGAAGTTCATAAGGATCATCGGCAGGCGTGTATTTGTTGCACGCAGCCAACGCTATTATTACACATCCTATGGTTATAATATTCGCCAATAGTTTAAAATATTTTTTCATAATAATCGAATAATTAATTGATAAATAATAAAATTATACATAAATCTGTTTAGTTATTACCGGACTGTTGGATATAGCCGGGGTCATATACAATCATTACCGGACCGTCGGACAATATCATCGGATTATCACAACCCACTTTAGGCCCGGGATAAGGCATTGCCCCCTTTGTATCGCCTGCAGCCAATCTTTGCCCGAGTTGCTTCATCCGAACGATGTACTCTTTGTTTAAGGGACGTTTCAGGTAGGGATAATGTCCGCAATATATTTCGGTTAGTTGCTGCTCGTCCATTATTTTTTCCATACGTTCGCACGCCTGCACGTATGTAGCCATAGGCGTTTGCGGCTGTAACTGCAACCATACTTGTCCCGATCCGAATGCATCGCCCGAGTAAACGGCGCCGTCCTTTTTATCAATGAGAATGATAGAGCCGGGGGTGTGTCCCGGCATCAAACGAACCTCTAATTTTCTATCGCCCAAGTCAAAAACATCACCGTCACTGAGCCAGTGGTATTTTCCTTTAAACGGAACGCCGATGGGTATAACGGTATCCAGCGGATGCATATATACTTCGTCAAAATAACGAATATTACCGGCATGGTCGGGATGATTATGGGTGAGCACTACATAAAGCGGCTTTTGGGTGATTTTTCGTACGATCTTATCAAGAGAATCGCACTTGGTGCCTGTATCGATGAACATTGCCTTTTTTGTGCCTTCAATGATATACATCGTGGTCATATCGGTGGTTTCGACTACCCAAACCTTGTCTTTCAGTTTGGATATTGACAAGTCGTTGTTTTTAAATACTACTTGCGCACCGGCAAAATGGCAGGATGCCCACACCAAACATAAGGTGAATAATATACTTCTTTTCATTTTAATATCCGGGATTTTGGTTAATGATATCATTCACGTTCATTTCGGTTTGAGGGAAGGGCAAAAGCTCATCTCTTCCCACCGTAAAACCTGCATCGGGTTTTTCGTTGTCTTCATATTCTACCGTCCAAGAAGTGGGAGTTGTACCTGTTACCGTGATACTGAAGGTGGGAAGGCGTTTCCCTTTTTCAGCCAATACGGCGGGGGCGTCTCCCCAACGAAGCAAATCCTGAAAGCGGAGCCCTTCCATAGCCAATTCTAACCTTCTTTCCAATTTCACATCGTTCAAAGTGATTGATGCCTTCGTACCTAACTGCGCCCTGGTGCGAACTGTGTTATAGTAATTGCTCGCTGTGTTGTCATTTGTTTGTACGCAGGCTTCCGCCAGCATGAGCAGCACATCTGCATACCGAATGACCGGCGAATTGGCGTAGTTTCCTCCCCAAGGCATAATTGTAGATTCCTCTGCCTGTTTGGGAAGAAATTTCCACCGCCAAAGTCCTTCACTGCCGAAAAATCTTGAATCAGCAGTTACGCTGATTCCCATGTCCATCACTTGTTGCCAGGTTTTAATGGAGAGGTTTAACCGGTAGCCGTTGGTGGTTTCTTCTGCCACAAATGCATCATATAGCGACTTGGAAGGATTAAAAAAGGCATATCCCTGGTCTTTTTTGAAGTCGTAAGCGGCTGTGGCTTTAGCGTCATCAACAATTGTTAAAAAACTACCAAAACCCCAGTTGCATAAAATACCTAACCATCCGCCCTGGCTAAACATATTATTCGGGTCGTTGTGCCGGTTGGCTTCGAGCAGGTATTCCTTGCAATTGTCGGCTTCGATGTGGTAAAGGTCGCCGAAATTACCAATCAAATCATACAACTGTGACGACACTACCTTTGCCAATTCGGTTTTTGCCTCACCATATTTTCCTTGATACAAGTAAACTTTTCCCAGAAAAGCCAAAGCTGCTTCTTTCGTTATCCGGATTCCTGTTTCTCTATCATTGATGTTGTTTTTTGAAGGCAACGTATTGGAGTTGATTGCTTCCGTAAGGTCGCTTTCAATCTGTGCCCACAACTTCGGAATTTCGCCGTTGGGTTGTTGATATTCGCTGGGGGCAAGTTCTTTCGTCACTAAGGGAGTGGAGCCCCATAAAGTAACCAGTTCAAAATAGCAGTATGCCCTGAAAAATTTGGCTTCGGCCAGCACCCGCGCTTTCACCTCACTCTCATTTGTAAAATGGTCGGTGATCAGGTTAGCTTTGTAAATGGTTTGATAGAGTTGCTGAAAATATGCGCCCAAGTATTCACAGTTTGAGGGTGTAAGTGCCAGTTCCCACGCATTTTCATAACTTTCGTTATCGCCTCTGTAAGCGCCGGCTTTATGCAAGTCGTCCGCCAAAAGGTTTTTGAGCTGAAAGCCGGAAGTAAACGCGGCGCGCCAACTATTGTATGCTGCCGTTACGGCTTCCATGGCATCTTCGTCGCTTTGGTAAAAGTTTTCTACGCTGGTTACTCCTTTTTGCGGAATATCAAGCAAGTCTTCACACGAGCAACAAAGCCCTATAAGAAGTATGGATAAGAAAAAATATTTTGTTTTCATAAGTCGTTAAATTAAAATGTGATATTAATGCCAAAGACCAATTTCCTTGTATTCGGATAATTTCCATAATCCACGCCCATTCCACTGGTAGTGCTTGCCGCAATTTCGGGGTCTAATCCGGGATACGGCGTAAAGATAAACCAGTCGTCCATGGAAGCGTAAATGCGCAACTGGTCAATTAACACTTTGCGCGACCATGATTTTGGGAATGTATAACCCAATTGGATTTGTTTGATTTTGAAATACGAGCCATCGAAGACATACGCATCCGAGCAGCGGTAGAGATCGCCATTCAAAGCGCCCGGCCTGGCATATTTTGCGGTTTTATTGCCTGCCGTCCATCGTTGGTCGTAAATCTCCTTCAGGTTATAGGTAATCGTTCCATATCCCAGTGCCGAGAAAATGCTGTTGCCGCTGGCGCCGGTACCGAATACCAGCAAGTCCAATCCTTTCCATGCGGCATTCAGGGTAATGCCGTAGGTAATGTCGGGCATAGGTTTGCCGAGTTCCATCTTGTCTGCATTGTCGTAAGTTCCATTGCCATCCACATCCACAAAGACAGGGTTTCCATTGTCGTCCAAATAATCTACTTTGTATCCCCAGAAATACCATACCGGCTTGCCTACTTCAAATGCCGAAATAGCGCCGCTCTGGTGAATGTTTGCCGAACCCAGAATCCTTCCATTGCTTAGCGAGGGCTCTAAATACGTCACTTCGTTTTTAAGGTAAGAGAAGTTGGCATTAATGCCGTAAGAGAAATCGCCTACCGAACTTTTCCATCCAAGTTCTATTTCGATGCCCTTATTGGATACATTTCCGGCGTTGATGGGCGGTGCACTGTTGCCGGCTTCAAACGGCAAACTGCTTCCCATCACAATCAGGTCTTTGGTTTTTTTATCAAACCAGTCGAAAGTGAATGTCAGCCGGTTGTTAAGAAAGCGCAGGTCAACGCCCAAATCCAATTGTTCGGAGGTTTCCCATTTCAGTTCGGGGTTGCTCATTTGCGCCGGCGAGGAGGCGATGTGGTAAATAAACTGGTCGGCCACATACGAATATCCCGCACCGTCATTGGCAATAGCACTTGAATATAAATAATTGCCGAGGTTGCTGGTGCTCCCGTTTTGTCCCCAACTGAAGCGTATTTTTGCAAAGTCAACGACTTTTTGCTTCGAAAAAAAGCTTTCGTTAGATAGCGTCCAGCCTGCCGACACTGCAGGGAAATAGCCCCACCGGCCTTCTTTGGGCAAAACCGACAAGTCGGCGGCATCGGCGCGCAGGGAGGCCTGAACCAGATATTTGTTTTTGTAGTCGTATGTCATTCTTCCGAAGTACGACAGCTTCCGGTTAATGGTGTTATAGCCGCCGGCGCTTTTAATGGCATCTCCTGCAGGGTATGATACGTCGGCAAAAAGCGGGTCGTCTTTCATTACTTTATCTATACCGCCCGACACATACGTGAAATCGTTTTCGGAAAAAGCCATGCCTGCCATTACATTCAAGTTGTGCTGTTCTTTAAATTGCACAGAATAGTTAAGAAAGTTTTCCCACTGGTAATAGTTCGTAGAAATAGTATTCCTGTCTGCCGAATTTGATTTGCTGCCTACGGAGGTGGCACCGTAGTAGTCGTTCGTATAAGTGTAGCCGTTGGTTGTACTTATCCGGTATCCCAGTTTGGAGGTAAAGACCAGCCCCGGAAGGGGTTTTAAATCCACAAACATGGTGCCGAGCAGGTTGGTGCCGTAGTTCTTACCGTCCGTAGCATCGCGCGACACCAACGGGTGCACCTGTTCTCCGGCGCCCAGCGTCATGTAGTAATTCCCGTTTTCGTCTTGCAGCAATGTCCACCCTGCGTTTAGTTGGTTTTGCATTGCCACAGGAAGTGCATCAGGCGCATAGGTGCTGGCAAAATATGGATTCAGGGTCATTACCCTTGAAATCATACTCATATACGTATTCATATACGCACTTGGTTGACCACCGCCATCCATTATTGCCCTGCGTTCCCATTTTTCAAAACTGTTCGTAGTCCCTATTTTGAGCCATGGCTTTATGTTGTAGTCGGCATTCAGCATGGGGGCAATTCGTTTATAGTTGTCTTTATTTCCTCTTACGATACCGTCATCATCCAGGAAATTCAAGGAAAGGAAAAAAGAGCCCCTGTCGTTTCCGCCTTGAAAGTTCACTGCATGTTTGTGTGTAAGCGAAGGCTCAAAGGCAACATCGTACCAGTCGGTTGTGCTACGCCCGTTCCAAACGCCCGACGAAATAAGGTTCCGTATGTCTTCATTCGTAAATGAGGGACTGGCTTCCTTGCCCATGTCCAGCGCTTCTCTTGAGGTGATGAGCCTGGGGCGTTGTGCCAAATCATTTACCGCCAATTGATACTCGTAGCTAATGCTGGTTTCTCCCGCTTTTCCTGTTTTTGTAGAAATAAGCACTACGCCATTACCTGCTTCAGCGCCGTAAATAGCTGCTGAGGCGGCATCCTTCAGCACCTCCATAGTAGCAATATTATTAGGGTCAATTGCACCAATATCGCTTACCCTCAATCCATCCACCACATACAATGGGTCGGATGTGCCGTTCGAAGAAAATCCACGTACCCTTATTGTGGGTGTTGAACCCGGTTGTGCAGACGTAGTAATAAGTTGCACACCGGATGTTTTTCCTTGCAGCGCCTGCTCTACGCGGGTAATAGACCTTCCTTTTATGTCCTCCGCCTTCACCTGCGAAATGGCGCCGGTCACAGAACTTTTCTTTTGTACGCCATAGCCTACTACCACCACTTCGTCGAGCGCTTTGGTATCTTCCATGAGGGTTACGTTCACCATTTCAACGGCGCGACGTTCTTCACTCGCATACCCCAAAAACGAATACACGAGCGTGGCGCCGGGTGTTGACGTGATGGTGTATTTGCCGTAGGCGTCGGTACTGGTGGCGTTGGTGGAGCCTTTTTCCACAATGTTTACCCCAATCATGGGTTCATTGTCCTGGTCGGTAACCGTTCCGGTTACTGTGAGACGCTCTTGCGCCATTGCGAAAACAGCGCTCAAGCTACAGAGCAACACGAGGGCTGCTCTTTTCAACTGGTTTAGTTTCATCATTTTTCCATGTTTTTAGTTAGTAAAAGAATTTTTTAAGTTAGTGAATAAGTTTTAAATCAAAATTTTCAGCCATCAAAAGTAGTTACAGCACGTTTTTTTCGCTTATTGATTTGTACAATAGATTTACGCTTATTTAAAATCATTATCGCATTTGTT
The DNA here is from genome assembly GCA_031263685.1 of Dysgonamonadaceae bacterium. Taxonomy (GTDB): domain Bacteria; phylum Bacteroidota; class Bacteroidia; order Bacteroidales; family Azobacteroidaceae; genus JAISFI01. The sequence goes on from JAISFI010000113.1 coordinate 10,944, forward strand.
CAAAAACTTGCGTATTTGTTCAAATGTTTATTTATTGTTAAAAATAGGATTGGATTTCAGGGTTAAAATGTTTGGGTGTTTTTGTAAATGTTTCCTGAAAGTTGTACTTTTGCCTCACAATAAGATAAAGAATATGACACTTGACGAACTCAACAAAATATTATCCCGCGGCGAAGACCTGCATCACGAGTTCAAGAAAGCCGGGGAAAAAGTTTCTTTAAGTTTTTACGACACCGTTGTGGCGTTTCTGAATCGTGAAGGAGGAACCATTGTTCTTGGCGCTGATGATGACGGTAATATTACCGGTATCGACCCCAATGCCGTTGAGCAGATGAAAAAAGATATGATTACGGCTTTGAACAACAAAGATGTGATTAATCCTCCGGTTAATTTTCCCATTTATCAACTGAGTGAAAATGGAAAAACGGTATTGTGCGTTAAAATTCCGGTTAGTTCACAAATTCATAGTCATTCCGGTATTATTTTTGACCGGGAGAACGATAGCGACATCCGCATTGAAGACAATGCCCGCATTTCGGAACTTTATTTTCGTAAACGAAGCCATTTTACTGAAAACGAAATCTATCCATATTTATTTTTAAAAGATTTAGATGAAAAACTGTTTGATAAAACACGTGCTTTTATTCGTTCCATCAATCCGGCGCACCCTTGGTTGTTGGCAGGCAATATGGATATTTTACGTTCCTGCGGATTCTATCAAAAGGATATTCACAGCGGAAAAGAGGGGTTAACGCTTGCTGCCGCCCTTGTTTTCGGAAAAGATTTGACGATTCAAAATATCGTTCCTGCATACAAGTTTGACATTTTAGTGCGAGTCAAAGATTTAGACCGCTATGATGACAAGCTGACTTTGCGTACCAACCTGATAGATACTTACACACAGGCAATGGATTTTTTCAAAACTCGTGCATATCTGCCGGATAAGTTTTTTCTTGAAGGCGACCAGCGCAAAGATCTTCGAGAGTTGATTTTTCGTGAAATAATCGCCAATGTTATCGTACACCGCGAATATACCAGCGCATATCCAACCACAATTGCCATTTACTGCAATCGTGTGGAAGTAAGTAACCCGAATAAAACACTGTTTCGGGGCGTATTGTCACTGGATACTTTTAACCCGTATGCCAAGAATCCGAATATACGCAAATTTTTCTCGGAGTTCCGCTGGGCTGATGAAATTGGTTCCGGCGTGAAAAACGTGTATAAATACCTTTGGGTATATGCACAATCGCGACCGGTGTTCAAAGAAGATGATTTGTTCCGCACCAAAATTCCACTCGCCAGTGCGATATTGGGCAAAGAAAAGGCGGCGGCTTTCATGGAATTAGTCGGCTTGGACAAATCCCGCTTGAATGACGAAGCCATTTCCGCTATCGAATCATTGGAACTCGCTCCCGAATATATGGAAATAGAAGATTTCGACGAGTTGTTTTTCAAAAAGGGGTCATGTTGGAGTGAAAAAGGGAGCATGTTGAAAAAACTTAGATTTCAGATAAACATCAAATTACAATTTGATGATTTTAAAAAGGGAGCATGTTGGAGTGAAAAAGGGAGCATGTTGTTTGATAAAAGAACGGTTACAATTTTCAAACTATTACTGATCTGCTTAACCTCTCAGCATAGAGATGATATATTATCCATCCTATCTTTTAATAGCAAAGACAGATTCCGGGAACTCTATCTGCAGCCATTACGTGATGAGGGTTTTATAAAATATACTATCAAAGACAAACCTAAGTCAGTCAATCAGCGTTATATCACCACCGAAAAAGGCAGGCGATTTTTGGGAGGATTTGAATTGTGAAAATGTAGCCCTATGAAAACCTACACATTCTCGCTTTTGATTTGCTGCCTGCTGTTTTCCTGTACGGAAAAGGAGCAGCCACAGGCTGCGCCGGTGCAGTCCGCCGGAAGGGTTATTTCCTCCGACATCTCCAACCAGCAA
>JAISFI010000121.1 GCA_031263685.1 Dysgonamonadaceae bacterium
CATCTGATGTGGAACGGACCCTACGGCGACGGCGGGTCGCGCAAATACCTTATGGCAAGCATCAACCAAAGTCTGAAACGTACAGGACTTGATTATTTCGATATTTTCTACAGTCACCGCTACTGCCCCGAAACGCCTTTGGAAGAAACCGTCCAAACGCTTATCGACATCGTGAAACAGGGCAAGGCGCTATACGCGGGACTGTCGAAATATCCTGCCGGCAAGGCTTTTGAAGCCTGTGAAATGATGAAAGCGCAAAATGTGCGTTGCCTGATATATCAGGACAAATACAATCTGCTGCACCGGCAACCCGAAAAAGAACATTTTTCGCTGTTCCGTGAACAGGGACTTGGATTTATTGCATTTTCGCCATTAGCGCAAGGCTTGCTTACAAACCGTTATATCAACGGTATTCCCGACGATTCACGGGCAGCAAAACCTCACGGTTTCCTGCAAAAAGAGGATATAAAACCCGAATTGACGGAAAAAATCAAACAACTCAACCGTCTGGCGGAACAGCGCGGACAGTCGCTTGCCCAAATGTCGCTCGCATGGTTGCTTGCGAAAAAGGAAGTGAGTTCGGTAATCGTCGGCGCAAGTTCGGTGAAGCAACTTCAAGACAATATTTCATCTATTGACAATATTGTCTTTTCTTCGGAAGAACTGAAGCGGATAGAACAGGTTTTCCTGTCTGACAGCAAATAACAAATTTTTATTAAATACAATGAAACATTTATTCTTTACGATTATCCTTTTGATTGCCCTGTACGGCTGCAAGGCACAGCAGACCGGCAATAATATTATTAGCGGCGTCCCGTGGTTCGATAACAACGGAAATGTGGTCAATGTCCATGGCGCGTGCATCATGGAAGACGACGGGCGCTATTACCTTTTCGGCGAATACAAGTCGGACACGGCAAACGTATTTACCGGTTTCAGTTGCTATTCATCAACCGATTTAGCGAACTGGCAGTTTGAGCGTATTGTTTTGCCGCAACAGAAAGACGGTTTGCTTGGACCCAACCGTGTGGGCGAGCGCGTAAAAGTAATGCGCTGTCCCGCAACCGGCGAATACGTCATGTATATGCACTGCGACGATACCGGTTATTACGACCCGCATATCGGTTATGCTACCTGCAAAACCATTAACGGCGACTACGAATTTCAGGGCGCATTGCTTTACAAAAGTCAGCCCATAAAACGTTGGGATATGGGAACGTTTCAGGACGACGACGGCAAAGGCTATTTGCTGATACACCACGGCGATATTTACCGTTTGAACGACGATTACAAATCGGCGGAAAAGTTGCTGTCTCACGTTAAGGGAATGGGTGAATCGCCTGTCGTGTTCAAAAAGGACGGCGTATATTTCCTGCTGTCGTCCAATCTTACCAGTTGGGAACGCAACGACAATATGTATCACACCGCCGTCAATATTGAAGGACACTGGACAAAACAGGGACTTTTCGCTCCCGAAGGCGCGTTAACTTATAATTCGCAGTGTACTTTTGTTTTTCCACAGGTTTGCGACAAAAACACCCGTCCGATGTATATGGGCGACCGCTGGAGTTTCCCCAAACAGGGCTCTTGCGCTACTTACGTGTGGTTACCGCTTCATGTCGAAGGTACAAAACTGACTTTGCAAAAGCCTGAAAACGCCGCGCCCGAAGGGAAAAACCTGCTGGAAAAACCGTTTGTTTCCAATACGAAAGGCGATTTTGCAGAAGTGAAATTTACAGGCGGACAAGTCGCTGTTTACGGCGAAAGCAATGCTCACGGCGGTTATGGGTGCATGATTATTACGGACGAAAACGGCAAGACAATCATTTCGTCATTCGTCGATTTTTACAGCAAGGTTCCCGACAGGGCGGTACGCTACATCAGTCCCCGGTTACCCGAAGGCGATTACACGCTGAAAGTGGAAGTAACCGGCGAAAATTCAACATGGTCGGACAACAAAATGTCTATTTCCTACGGCAGCGACGATTATTTTGTGAACATAGAGAATGTTATCCAAATGCAAGCGTCTGCTCAATCCGAAGCAACGGTGGAGTTACACAATCCCATTATTCCCTGTATGATTAAAGATTTTAATATTTATGTCAAAACAAATCCATTTACATTATAACATTATAATAAATAAAAGTAAAATGAACAAAGTTATTTTATCGGTATTCGTATTTTTTATACAGTTTACATTTATCTTTCCTGCAAAATCGCAGGAAAACAACCATTCGTTTCGTCCGGGAGCAATCTGGCACGACGACCGTGGCATTCATATCAACGCTCATGGCGGCGGCATCCTGTATTTCGACAACAAATACTACTGGTTTGGCGAACACAAAAGCGAAAACTCAAACGCCGCGCTGGTGGGCGTAACCTGCTATTCTTCCGACGATCTGTATCACTGGAAATATGAAGGTGTAGCGCTGCCGGTTGTCAGAGATTTGTCGAGCGATATTACGGAAGGCTGCGTAATCGAACGTCCTAAAGTGATATATAACGCAAAAACAAAACAGTTCGTTATGTATTTTCATCTGGAACTGAAAGGCGAAGGCTATAAAGCATCACGAACAGGAATAGCCGTAAGCGACAGTGTCGCGGGAACGTATAAGTTTTTGAAATCGTATCGTCCCAATGCCGGACATTTCCCTCTGAATATGACGGAAAAACAAAAACAGGAAAGAACGCTTCCGGATTATTTCTCCGCATGGTGGACTCCCGAATGGCGTCAGGCAACCGTCGACGGTATGTTTGTACGTCGCGATTTCGATAGCGGTCAGATGTCCCGCGACATGACGCTCTTTGTCGATGACGACGGCAAAGCATATCATATTTACTCATCGGAGGAAAACCTGACGCTTCACCTTGCCGAACTGTCGGACGATTATCTGAGCCATACGGGTAAATATATCCGAATTGCTCCGGGAGGACATAACGAAGCGCCGGCAATTTTCAAAAAAGACAATCTGTATTACATGATAACTTCGGGCTGTACGGGTTGGGATCCAAATGCAGCCCGGCTTTTTACCGCCGATTCCATTATGGGAACATGGACGGAACATCCAAATCCCTGTTCGGGCAAGGACGCCGAACTGACGTTTCATTCGCAAAGTACATACATCCTGCCAGTACAGGGCATGAAAGACGCGTTCATCTTCATGGCAGACCGCTGGACGCCCCGTCATCCGATTGACGGACGTTATGTCTGGCTGCCAATACTGTTCGAAAACGGTTTGCCTGTATTGAAATGGTTTGATAAATGGGATTTGAACGTGTTCCGTCCCGATGCGGAAGTAGATAATACTTTCGAAATCGGAAAACAAACATTTTTATTATACCACGCGCGGACTAAAATTGTGAAGTCTATGCAGAGTGTCCCGGGGCGAAGACATCATTCGCCCCGGCTTTGAATACCTCCCGCGACCAGAAGCAAATAAACCGGGAATGATTAAGGATTTCAAAATCTATGCTAAAACAAAACCGTTTAAGTAACGTGTAAAAAATAAAATGGCAATTATATTATACCGCGTGCGGGCTAAAACTGTGAAGTGAAACGATTTGTTTTTATTAAAACTTATATGTAGGTTTTCATAAAAACAACTGGTTTTGCCAAAACCTACATGTAGGTTTTCATAAAAACAATTGGTTTTGCCAAAACCTACATGTAGGTTTTCATAAAAACAACTGGTTTTGCCAAAACCTACATGTAGGTTTCCATAAAAACAATTGATTTTGCCAAAACCTACATGCACAACCATAATCTCACAATTTTAAGCCGCGCGCAGTATAATAAGCATTTACCAAGGCTCATTGTCATCGAATATTTCGTATTTCCAAATTCCGATTTTGATACTCCGAGCGAGAAAATCCCTGCTCGGAGTGAGAAAATCCACGAAAAAATGGGTTTGCGGCACGAAAAAA
>JAISFI010000138.1 GCA_031263685.1 Dysgonamonadaceae bacterium
AAGCATGCAAACCATATACAAGCTGTTCCAAATACTGAAAACCACTCCGTTAAACAAAAAACAAAAACTCATTCATCGATATTCGATCAATGACACAATAGAGCATTTGAAAACTATCAGGAGAATAAAATTCACTCCAAATGAATGCGTAACTTCAGAAATTAACAAATCGACAAAAATATTACTCAAGCAAATGAAAATCTCTATTACCTAAAAAATTAGGGTTTGGGATTAATTTGACTTGATAGATACTAACGGGCAATGCACAGCTTAGCGAAGCGATCTCGCTGCAGATAATTAATTACAAATTGCCTTGTGCCCCGGCGGGGAATGAAATAACACGTGGGTAACACGATTGAAAAACAGAGCCGTCTTTTCATATTCCGATGCCTTGAGCTTGCCCAGATAAACTGCTTCCCTTTTATCCGGGCTGTGATACAGCACAACACCCGAAAGAATGGTTTGCTCTTTTTCGTCTATTTCCGGACTGCCCAACAAAATCCATTCATCGGGACAGTTCCGTTTGATGTCGCTCATACTGAGTGCTGCCATACCGTATGTTTTATTTTATTTTATGATGATGGAAAACATACGGTATTATTGGAGTTTTGAAAATTATTTTTTCCGCTTCCTATTCAAACCGCAGCTGCGTATCACCTTTAGGTTAAGGGAAAAGCGTGGATGAACGGCCGAAACATTCCATACGTATTTTGCCCGTTTGCCAGACCACCGCTGACAGGGTCTGTCGACCACTGTCAGGATAACGCGCGCAACACCCATCCCGCGCGCCATATTTCGCATCTCTGGGCAGCCTATCCGGACGACGACATCACCTTCTGCAAAACGCCCGAACTGGCCGAGACTGTAAGGGTGCAGGGCGTTTACCATGTAATCATACAGTTTAAAGTAGGCGTCGCGCGTCAATGCAGGATTGTCGTTTACCGAAAACCAGGCCCTGTTTTCATATTCGGTTACACATCCGAAACGCCATGTCCCGACCTCTGCGAGACCATGATCTTTCCGGATTTGATTTCCGTCGGACGGGAAATATCCAGCTGATCATTCCTGTAGAAAATCTTGTACTCGGTTTGTTGCTCGATGGCGTTAAAAACGTCGGAAATGGTTACATTCCGCTTATCGACCGTAATGGTCGTCGTTTGCGAATAAATCGCAGCCGCCATTTGTAGCAACGATAACAATAGGAGAATAAAACTGAATTTCATGATTCTTATCAGTCTAAATAAAATTTGCATATATTTGCATTTTTAAATGGGTTATTTTCGCACCAGGATGTTTTTGTAACGCACTTATACGGGATTCATCAGTGGCTTGCTTCCGCCCGAAAACTACGTCATTGTAAATAATTGAAAATTACCGGTACCGGGTCAAGAACTGACAGGGTTGGAGCGGCTTTCACAGGTGTTTTAAAGTGAGATAAAACCGTGTTCCTTTCCCGGATATGCTCTCGAAACCTACATTACCTTTCAGGTAACGTTCACCCAGGAGTTTCATACTGTAAGTCCCTATGCCGCGTCCTTCGCCCTTGGTGGAGAATGAACGCTGGAATACCTGGGATTTCACATGATCGGGCATCACACTATTGTTATTCACGTAAAAAGTAACCGTTTGGTCGTCCTGCAACGTGTAACCTATCCTTACCGTCTCGCCTGGAGCCGATGCTTCGAGGGCATTTTTCAACATATTGAGCAAAACCCGTTGCAGCAGGGTTGCATCCGTATCCAGGGTTACATCCGTTTTCGGGAAATCCTGTATAATATCCTTGGCAACAGACACTTCGTTGAATAAAACCGACTGTATCACCATTTCGATAATATCGCTGGCTTTCACCTCGGAGTTGTTCACCGGGAGCGCATTATTTTCGGCTGAAATCAACTGCTTGTATGAAATTATCTCGTCATTGATGGTACTGCTTACAGTGCTCAGGATATTGGTCAGCTGACCCAACCGGCCTGTTGCGTCGGCTTTCTGTATCATATAGGTCAAGCCGTTCAGGTTGTTGGTCTGGTTTGACAGGTCGTGCAGAAAAGTCGTCTCCAGCAACTTTCGACGTTTTTCTCCACTGATATCCGTCAGGGTCATGATCACGAACCTGTCATCAACAAGATCAAACGGGGTACAAGTAATCTTAAACTCAAACGAAACTAACTGTTCCAGGCCTATCGCCGATGTAATCCGACATTCGCTCGATTCCTTTTCATGTGTCTGCATACATTTAACGATCGTGTTTACAGCGCCGCAATGCCTGCATGCTTCCGCTGTACCGCATCCCCCCGGCATCGTGCACGAGTGGATGCACGATACCAACTCGCCGGGACGAAGACCAAGCGCCTTATCCATCCCATCAATACCCAGCAACGAGATCAACGCATCATTGGCATAAATAATTTGCCGGGCTTTGTTGAGGATAACGCTCAAACAAGGCATTGCATCCATGATTTGGCGGGCATAAGCGACTTTGTCTATTGTTAAATATTCCTTTTGGATAATCTCCCCGCTGTTGCGTTCGGGAGATGCGAAATAAGTTTTCATCTTCGGCTCCTTTATATGGTTATGATATAATACGTTTTTTTTGCGAATTGGTTATTGTTTTTTCGTAAATGTTTATAATATTTGTGCAAGTCAACAAAAAAGCGACATTAAAATATAGCAGTTGGAGCAGGATCAGTTTTATTTGATACTGAATCAGTGTGTTTGGCGTTCAATAATCAATATTCACTCAAGGCGCTCAACCAAACGCGGCCTATTACCTGCTGCAACCTGTCAGCATCGAGGAACTGATCGTGGTGCGAAACAAGCGACAACGGTAACTGATCCGCGAGAAATAGTTTAACCGCAACCGTATCGTTTTGGAAAACATCCGCGAGCAGCGTCCGGTGCGGCGTCAAGTGATCCTCATGCTTGAAGGTTTCGAAGCAGTGAAAATGGAGGAAATTGTGCTGCAGCTTCACCGACCTGTACCTGACCGACGGCAGCAAAAAAATGGTGTGTTGTTTCCTGAAACACTTTTCGTAAATCCGTCCATTCCTGTTCATTCGCATACACAAGTAGCACATTATCATCGGGTTCGTGCCACATGGAATCAGGCGGGTTCGACCTTTCAGGCACAACCAATACAACGTTTGTGAAGTGCAAATGAACATTTTAACAAAATTCAGTATTATATACATATAGTATCGAATTGTATTTTTTTTATAATTTTGCAGTGTCAGAAATATCATATTTATCATAAAATTAAAATTTATGAGTCCGCAAGGAAAAATAAGACGTAAGATCAAATTTCTCAAAGCCGGTTTGGTGCATGGGCAAACTTCGCTGACAAACCTTGAATTGGGATTGCTGTATCAGCAGGTGAAGGAATACGATAAGGCGGAAGTTTCGTTCAAAAAAGTTATAGATGCGATGCCGAGCAACATTTATCCGCGCTTCCTTCTCATGAGGTTATATGAAGCCAATGGCGAGCAGGCTAAGTTGAACGCGCTGGCTAAGGAACTGATGCAAACTGGTGATACAAAAGTATCGACTGCATTAAAGCTGGAATTTCAGAAAATAATTTTTGAAAATTTGGAAAATACAACTTCCAATCTACAGGAAGAATCGTTGGCAAATGCCGGTTGATCGTTTCATCATATCCCGGACATACAAATTCCATAAAACCGATAACGGCAATCAATTGGCTAATTGCTGGTTTTCTATTTGCCGCAAACACCTGCCCGCAAACCATTGAATCCATCCAGATATGGCCTTTATTGATTATTACCAGATACTTGGCGTCGACAAGAATGCATCTGAGGCCGACATCAAGAAAGCATACCGGAAGTTGGCCCGGAAGCATCACCCGGACATGAACCCCAACGATCCTGAGGCACATAAGAAATTCCAAGCGATCAACGAAGCCAACGAAGTGTTGAGCGATCCTGAAAAACGTAAAAAGTACGACCAGTACGGCGAACACTGGCAGCATGCCGACCCGTACGAAGAAGCGCGGCGGCAACAGCAATCACAGTATGGTGGAACAGGAGGTACAGACGGCGATTTTTGGTCATCGGCCGACTTTTCGAACTTTAGAGGCAGCTCTGGGGAGTTTTCGGATTTCTTCGAATCGCTTTTCGGAGGGCCGAGCGGCAACAGAAGACGCAGCAGCGGGTTCCGGGGGCAAGATCTCCATGCCGAGCTACACCTTGCTCTGCGCGATGCTGCGCAAACACACAAGCAGACATTGGATGCGAACGGCAGGAAAATACGGATCACTGTACCGGCAGGCATTGCCGACGGGCAAACGATCAAGCTTGCCGGGCAAGGCGGACTTGGCGCTAATGGCGGACATGCCGGCGACATGTACATCACTTTCCGAATTGCCGAAGATACTGTCTTCAAGCGGCTGGGCGACGATCTGTATGTTACGGAGCCACTCAACCTGTACACGGCCGTGCTCGGTGGAGCGCAGACAGTGGATACCCTTGACGGGAAGGTAAAAGTAAAGGTGAAACCCGAAACACAAAACGGTACCAGGATCAGGCTCAAAGGAAAAGGTTTTCCTGTATATAAAAAGGAAGGTCAGTTCGGTGATTTGATGGTGACATTCAACGTTGTGATTCCCATCGGTCTGACTGACAAACAAAAAGAGTTGTTCACTCAATTATCCAAACTTTAATACCCAAGGCCATGCAAACCGAATTAATCATTATGAGTGAATATTGCAACAAATGCGATATTGAGGCTACGTTTGTAGAAATGTTGGCGGATGAAGGGTTGATCGATGTGCAGTCGGTGGAAGGGGTACTGTGTCTTGAACCGGCACAGTTGCCCGACTTGGAACGATATATCCGCTGGCACTACGATTTATCCATCAACGTGGCCGGTATCGATGCCATCCGCCATTTGCTGTCGCAGATGGAAAGCATGCAGGAGGAAATCCGCTTCTTGAAAAGACACCTGGCTGTTTTATCGGAAAATTGGCAATAAAGGATGTTTCATTCGAGAACAATGGGAGCGCACGAAATCGGCTCAACGTATGCGCGAATCAAGCATGTGCATCTACTGTCTTCTCATGTTGACAAGAAAAGTGTTAAAAACTTTTCCAAAAGTTAATCTGAAATGAATAAAAAGACATCGTATTTTTATAGCAATTGAATTTATGGTGTACTATATCCATCTTCTGCAAAGTCTTTCGCTAGAGTTAAATACGAGTGTTTGGAAGTGGACGCATTTTGGACTTATGTGCAGAAGAAGAGCAGGAAGGTATGGCTGATCTATGCTTATCACAGAGAAACAGGTGAAATCGAGGCCTTTGTTGGGGCAAACGGGACTTGAAAACAGCCAACGGGTTGAAGAAGAAACTGTCGGATTCAGGCATAAGCTATGGAAGTATTGCACCGATGATTGGGATAGCTTTGTAAGTGCATTCAAGGATAAAAATCATCTTATGGGAAAGAGATATACAGTTGGAATAGAAGGAAATAACTGTATTATATCTTTTAGAAAAACTTGCAAACCGTTTTCATTTGCCAATGATAAATCACTACAGAAAGATTCACAATTATCAAACTCATTTTTTTCATAAACTATTTCAAATTACATATATATACTACAAAATTATCCTCGTCGCCTAAATTTTTATCAACCTCTTTTAACTGGCGCTGCACCGTTCTACATAGAGAATTGTTTTTAGACCAGTTATTCTCATAAGCAAGTTTAAAAAAATTAGCTTCATCCCATGTTATTACCTTATTTCCGCAAACACCTCTAATTTGACAAAAAATTTCATCAAAAGACTGATGTACGGTAGCGCCATCACAAAGAATGGATGTTTTATCGGTTTTGTTATATATGCATAAAATATCAAACTCCATTATGCGAGTTATCTCAAGAAATAGATACTTATCCGTTTCAAATATTCTTTCGACACCAAAAACTTTCCCTTTTGGATTATCCCGGAAGACTTTAGTAACATCCTCCGAACTGTAAATTACTTTTTCATTCAGTTCCACCGCATATTTCCTTCCAACCGTGCCATCCGGCGTATCGCAATAGCGAGCGAATTAAAAAAGCCTTGCACATTCCGTACAAGGCTTTATTTCTGCAGTGTGGGAGCAGAGGGATTCGAACCCCCGACCCTCTGCTTGTAAGGCAGACGCTCTGAACCAGCTGAGCTATGCTCCCTTTTGTTTCTTTTGAGGGTGCAAAGATAGACGTTTTTTTATGATCCACAAATCCTTTTTGAAAAAAAATATTTTAAATAAATAAACAGGTGCAATATTAAAGATGATGGTGCTTTCAGGAGCTTTTATTCATCTTCATCAGGCACGGACGATGCGTCCAAACCCGCTCCATGCGGGTGCGGCTTTGTATGCATCCACCGTGCCTGCCGGTACTTTTAACGTACAGTCGCTTATCTTGACGTTGAGAAAAACGTTGCTGCCGATGTTCTGCGGAACGGGATTAAGATTGGTGACGGTGGTCAAGCCGGTGCATAAATTGAAAGCAGTGTCGCCGATCGTTGTCACCGAACTGGGGATGGTCAAGGAGGTCAAGCCGCTGCAATGCCAAAAAGCATGGCTGTCGATAGCTGTTACCGAATCGGGGATCACATAGCTGCCTGTTTTTCCTGCCGGATAACAAACCAGCTTTGTTCTTTTTTTATTGAACAGGATGCCGTTTTCGGAGCGGTATTGCTTATTGGCGGCATCTATATGGATCTCGGTCAAGCTGCTGCAATCGGAAAACGCGGCGCCGATCGTTGTTACCGAATTGGGGATGGTCACGGAAGTCAAGCCGCTGCAACCCAAAAAAGTCATGTCGCCGATCGTTGTCACCGAATTGGAGATGGTCACGGAAGTTACGCCGCTGCAACCTAAAAAAGCATCGTTGCCGATCATCGTTACCGAATTGGGGATCACATATCTGCCTGTTTTTCCCGCCGGATAACAAACCAGCTTTGTTCTGTATTTATTGAACAGGACACCGTTTTCGGAACTGTATTGCTTATTGGCGGCATCTGTACGGATGGCAGTCAATCCTCGGCAATCGGAAAAAGCGTCGTTGCCGATGGCGGTTACCGAACCGGGGATGGTCAAGGAGGTCAAACCGCTGCATCCGGAAAAAGCCCCGTCGCCAATCGTGGTAACAGAATTGGGGATGATCACGGAAGTCAAGCTGCTGCAACGCTCAAAGGCTCCGTCGCCGATCGTAGTGATCGAATCGGGGATGGTCAAGGAGGTCAAGCTGCTGCATCCATAAAAAGCCATGGCGCCGATCTTGGTTACCGACTTGGGGATGGTCAAGGAGGTCAAGCTGCTGCAATTCATAAAAGCATCCTCGCCGATAGCGGTCACCGAGTTGGAGACGGTAATGGCGGTCAAACTGCTGCAATCCTCAAAAGCCCCGTTGCTGATCGTGCTTACCCCATGTATGACTATGGCTGTTATCCCATTCCTGTACTGATGCCAGGGCAGTTCGGTCTTATGGTTTTTCATAGCGCCGCTACCGTCGATTGTAAGGGTGTAATTGCCGGCAACGCCGGTAAGCGCCCATGTATAGTCGTCGATCATGCCGGAGTCTATGGCTTGCACGGTTGATTTGACGATGTACATTTTTTTCGTTACGCCGTCCTCTGCCGTAACGGTGTAGGCTACGCCCCGCTTCTGAAAGAAATCCTGCGCTGCGCCCGGGAGCGGGTTCACCGTTGCGCCCGGCGACAGGATGATTGCCGGTATGAGGCGCGTTTTCGCCGTTCTCGACGGAAAGGTATGGGTGATGTCCGTGCCGGCGATGTCCCACTTCCTGTCGTTCACGCTGAACGATAGGATGTCACACAGGGCGCATGGCACTTTTGTCGCTTTGGCGATGTATGTTTTTGTCGTTACGCCGTCCTCTGCCGTAACGGTGTAGGGTACGCCCTGCTTCTGGAAGAAATCCTGCGCTGCGCCCGGGAGCGGGCTTACCGTTGCGCCCGGCGAGAGGGCGATTGCCGGAGAGAGGCGCGTTTTCACCGTTTTTTCCGAAAAGGTATGGATAATGTTTGCGCCGATGATGTCCCACTCTTCGCCGTTCACGACGAACGATATGATGTCACACTTGACGCGTAGCGCCTTTGTCGCTTTGACGATGTATGTTTTTGTCGTTACGCCGTCTTCTGCCGTAACGGTGTAGGGTATGCCCTGCTCCTTAAAGTAATCCTGCGTTGCGCCCGGGAGCGGTTTTACCGTTGCGCCCGGCGAGAGGACGATTGTCGGCGTGAGGCGCGTTTTCTCCGTTCCCGCCGGAAAGGTATGGGCAATGTCCGTGCCGACGATGCCCCACTCTTCGCCGTTCACGCCGAACGACACAATATCGCACAGGGCGTATGGCGTTCTTATCGCTTTGACGATGTATGTTTTTGTCGTTACGCCGTCTTCTGCCGTAACGGTGTAGGCTACGCCCTGCTTCCGAAAGAGATCCTGCGCTGCGCCCGGGAGCGGGTTCACCGTTGCGCCCGGCGAGAGGGCGATTACCGGCGTGAGGCGCGTTTTCTCCGTTTCCGCCGGAAAGTTATGGGTAATGTCCGTGCCGACGATGTCCCACTTCTCGCCGTTCACGCTGAAGGAAACGATGTCGCACAGGGCGTATGGCGCTCTTGTCGCTTTGACGACATATGTTTTTGTCGTTACGCCGTCCTCTGCCGTAACGGTGTAGGCTACGCCCTCCTTCTGAAAGAAGTCCTGCACTGCGCCCGGGAGCGGGTTCACCGTTGCGCCCGGCGAGAGGGCGATTACCGGCATGAGGCGCATTTTCGCCGTTTTCGCCGGAAAGATATGGGTAATACCCGTGTCGATGATGTCCCACTCCGTGCCGTTCACGCTGAACGACAGGATGTCGCAGGCCGCGCTTTTTTTAAGGAAGGCGCCGCCCAGCAGCGTCTTCAATTTGTTACTGAAACTGTTTTTATTGATCATGATCTGTCATTTTCATTTGATCGATCCGTTACATCGCCGCTGTCAGGATCAAGAGCGCTGACAGCGGCTGCGAAATCCGAAAACGAATTACGGTTACCGTGCGATATTGAAGGTAATGGTTTTCTGTCCCCTGTATTTACCCTTACCGTGCAGGGTAAGGTCAGCGGTGCCCACGTTGACGTTATTTTTATAGGTTACCGAAAAGTCTTTAGCGAAGACGAGCTCTACGGTAGGTTTGCCTTCTTCGCGGTAATAGGCTTTCGGGATGGGGGTTATCGCCTTTTCGGAGTACTTTTGCGTATCGACAGGCTCTACCACACAGTCGTCGCTCACGCTTATGTCTTTGCGGGCATGGTGGTGGTTGTGCTCGTTAAAATAGATCACCTGCGCGTTGAGTTTTGCGATAAAGTCGTCATAGGAGCCAGGACTTAAAATGGCGGAAGCGTTGATCAGGGTGATGATGCTGTGGTAGGTCGCTTCGATTTCGCGGTGCACATCGGTCATGCGTTCCTGCGGGCGGAGCGCTGTTTCATCGCCGCGTTGCAGGTAGAGCTGGATGAATGCGGCTTCCGCATCCGCCAATTCCATCACGAATGCCTGTATTCCCGTCAGTAATACCTGTGGGGCGTAAATGCCGTTCAGATCGCCGAGGAGCACCTGCACTGCCGCCGATTCTTCTTCATAGGCTTTTTTACGAATGTCGCCGAACTCCCGTATCCGGATATACAGTATGCGGGCGGCCTCTACCACTGTCGGGTCGAGCGAGTAGCGGGCGGCCTTGATGGTAGCCTTGATGCTCGATATGGCATGGTCGACGCGACGGTCGGCATCGACGATTTGTTGCGTTAATGCGCTGGCGCGGGCGGCGTCGAGAAGTTTCTTCTCGATGCCGAGCAGGGCAATAAACGTATCATACAGGGTGGCAAGTAATGCCTTCACTTGGGGATATTCATCCAGCAGATGACTGAATATCCACAGAAATTCATAATGCGCTTCGTTGCGCAGATAAATGAAATAAATAGCCTTGATCCTTTTCATGATCATTAATGTTTATGTTTAACAATGTGATATATAAATTGCTTCCGTCATATTGCGGAAATGACAAAACAGGGTGATGGGACGTTTCCAAAACGTTTTGGAAACGCCAAACAGGACGGCGGGATGATTCCAAAACGTTTTGGAAACGCCAAACAGGACGGCGGGACGATTCCAAAACGTTTTGGAAACACCAAACAAGACGGCGGGACGATTCCAAAACGTTTTGGAAACGCCAAACAGGACGGCGGGACGATTTCAAAACGTTTTGGAAACACCCAACAGGACGGCGGGACGATTTCAAAACGTTTTGGAAACGCCCAACGAGGTTCCGGATGCATTCCGTCACTGTCAGGATTAAGACCACTGACAGGGCAGCGCGAGGACATTCGTGATATTGGAGCAAAAGATTTTGCACAACATTATTGACTGACAAATGAAAAAATGATGTCTTTATGAGGATTCGATGATGAACATCGAGCCATAAATGACTGTCGCAAAGATAAAAAATATTTCGAACATATTAGAAAAAAATAATGTATTCCAAATCAGGCATGATATAAATGATCAGTATCTGTGAAAATATTTCGCATCCTGTGTAACCAATAAATTCTTATTACGTAAGATGATGATAAATATCATAAATTCTTATATTCAATAATATTCAAAAAAAATGATTCATTACAAAAACAGTTTTAGAAATGCATGGATGGCGCTGTTGTGCGGCGCCATGCTGTGCGTGTCATGCAAAGAGGACGAGCCTAAAAGCGCCGCCTGCGACATCATGACGTTCAGCGTGAACAGCGAGGAGTGGGAGATCGACGGTACGAACGTTACCCACGCTTATCCGGTGGAAATGGGGGGAAGTCCTCTCACGCCGGCGATTACTCTGTCGCCGGGCGCAACGGTAAACCCGCCGTCGGGAGAGGAACAAAACTTTTTCACGGCTGAAGGCATCACCTACACGGTTACGGCAGAGGACGGCGCGACGACGAAAACGTACGCCGTCAAAGCGACCAGCAACATGCTTACGGTCTCCGTTGAAAACGGCACAAGTTACAATGATCAGATTGACCTTGTCAAAGCGGATATTGAAATCGACGACGAAACTGAGATCATCACGCTTGTCAGCGCCCCTTATACCGGCGGCGGATTTACAATGACGCTTCCGGCAAGCGTCAGCGACCGGTATCTTTCATCTGTTTTTGATGAAATCCCAACGGGTGTAACGGTAAGCGATCCTCAAGTAAAATCATGTACGGTGTCCTTGGAAGCATACAAATCGGAAATTAATACAGGTTATTTTTATCATGGAGCCGGAAATTGGGGAGGAGAAGCGATCTATGTGGACGGAAATGTAACCATTACAGGTTCTTATATTCAAACCGAAACTTATGGTGAAACGACGCTGACATATACGCATACGTATGACATGCATCTGAGCAGGGGATGGAACATGGTGTATGACAAACTGACAGAAGAAGGCCATTCGTTTAAATATGAAGTGACTACTCAAGTTCCTGCAGGAGCGAAATGGGTTTTTTATGATTACCCGCCTATCACTCCGAGGTCTTTACACAAACGGGCTTCTTCGCGGCCGTCAAAGCGGTTGATGAAATAATGGGACATCGCGGCCGTTGAACGACCGCCGCAAGCCCCTGCGGGCAACGCGACCCCGGTAAGGAGAAAATCCTTGCCGGGGTTTTTTCGTGCGGTTCCAGGGTCGAAAACCACAGGAAATCTATGCTTTCAGTGCATTAAATGTCACATCAAGGTTGGCTTTTGAATCGGCCAGGATGGTCAGCCGGTCGCCCGGCTCGATGATGGTGCTGCCGTTGGGCGTGAAATACT
>JAISFI010000157.1 GCA_031263685.1 Dysgonamonadaceae bacterium
CATGTCCTTCCGGAAAGAGGATTACATCGCCGTCAACGGATATGACGAGTTTTTCGAAGGATGGGGCGGCGAAGACTATGACTTTGTCTGCCGGATGATGAACCGCGGCACGGAGAAACTGCATCTCAAGTTTTCGGGCATCGCATACCATTTGTGGCACAATGACCTTTACATGCAAAACAGGGAAAAAAACTTCGACTACCTCCGCCAGAGCCGGCAGGAAAACCGGATATGGTGCGACTCGGGAATAAATCAATATAGGTAATGCGAATCAGCCGTTAGAAAACAGGAGAAATAACAGTTCCTGATGGAAGAATCATCGAAAATCAATATCTTTGCAAAAAATATCAATAACATTGCCGATGAACGAAATAAACAGGCTTAAAGTTGTCCTGGCAGAACAAAAGCGAACAGGAAAATGGCTGGCTGGGACATTGGGAAAGAATGAATCCACTGTTTCAAGATGGTGCACGAACGAAACACAACCGGCATTGGAAACTCTTTTGGATATAGCAAAAGCGTTGAATGTGGATATAAAGGAATTGCTTGTTTCTTCAAAAGAGACAAGATGAAAACGAATAGAAAACAATTTAGAAAGATATAAACTCTTATGAGCATAGATAAACTCGACCTGCAAAGTCCCGATTTGGTAAATGAAAATTTCGAGAAGCTGGCAGCTTTATTTCCGAATTGCGTAACAGAGAGCGCCGAAGGTAAAGCAATAGACTTCGACCTGCTGAAACAGGAATTAAGCCATGCCGTAGTTGAAGGAAATCGCGAACGTTACCGTTTGGAATGGCCAGGCAAACGCGAAGCGATTGTTACCGCCAACCTGCCAACCACGAACACGCTACGCCCGGTACGGGAAGATTCGGTGGATTTCGACAATACGGGGAATTTATATATTGAAGGCGATAATCTTGAAGTATTGAAAATTTTGCAGGAAAGTTATTTCGGTAAAATCAAGATGATATATATCGACCCACCATACAATACGGGAAATGATTTTGTATATCGGGATAATTTTATAGTAGATAAAGAAACGGAGCTTTTTGAAAGCGGACAGATAGACGAATACAGTCGCCGATTGGTTGCCAATCCGGAAGCTTCGGGGCGTTATCATTCCGACTGGTTAAGTATGATGTATCCGCGATTGAAATTAGCTAGGAATCTGCTGACCGATGATGGGGCAATACTAATAAATATGGATGAGCATGAAATTGCTAATCTTCTAAGAATGTTAGAAGAAATTTTTGGCGAGAATAACGATTTAGGAACAATCGTTTGGGACAAACGAAATCCTAAAGGAGATGCAAGAGGAATCGCTTATCAGCACGAATACATTATAGCATTCTCTAAAAACAAAGATATTTTTCTAAATTCAACAGAATTACTCCGTCCTAAAAAGAATGCTCAAGCAATTCTTGACAAGGCAAAAAGTTTATTCTCCAATGTGGAAGCAGGAAAATTTGCGTTAGAAAAAATAAATAATGAATTTTCTATTTGGATAAACTCCCAAAAAGATTTTGCTGGTGGAGAAAGAGCATATAATAAAATAGATGCTGGAGGAAATGTCTATCAGTCTGTTTCTATGGCATGGCCTAATAAGAAAAAAGCACCAGAAGAATATTTTATACCATTGCTGCATCCATTAACTGGCAAAGAATGTCCTATTCCAAGTAGAGGATGGAGAAATCCGCCACAAACCATGAAAAAGCTTTTAGACGAAGACAAAATTCTTTTTGGAGAAGACGAAACTTCTCAACCGAGGAGAAAATATTTGCTTTCTGAAAACATGGATGAAAATTTACCTTCATTATTATATCATGGAGGTAGCGATGTAGACTTGCTTGAAAAGTTAGGTATTCCTTTTGATACTCCAAAAGTTACAGGTTTATGCGCAGAACATATTAAATCCTTTACAAAAGTAGATGACATTATCCTCGACTTTTTTTCCGGCTCTGCTACCATCGCCCATGCCGTGATGGAACTAAATGCCAAAGATGGTGGCAATCGCAAATATATCATGATACAACTTCCCGAACAAACCGATGAAAAAAGCGAAGCCTATAAAGCCGGATACAAAAATATCTGCGAAATAGGCAAAGAACGCATCCGTCGTGCAGCTAACAAAATAAAAGAAGAGAAGCGAGCCAAAGCAGAAAAAGACGGTATGTTTGCCGACTTTGAGGATACTCAGGATTACGGTTTCCGTGTGTATCGTCTTGATAGCAGCAATATGCAGGATGTTTATTATCGTCCGCAAGATTATAAACAAGAGACGCTTGATATGTTCGCCGACAATATCAAACCCGATCGTTCGCCGGATGATTTGCTGGTACAAGTGATGCTCGACTGGGGGCTTCCGCTTTCGTACAAGATTGAACAAGCAACGATAAACGGCAAGCAGGTGTTCAAAGTAGCGCAGGATTCGCTCTTTGCTTGCTTCGACAATGGCGTCGATGAAGACTTTGTAAAAGAAATAGCGAAAGAAAAGCCATTGCGCATAGTATTTCGTGATAGCTGTTTTGCCGGCGATACGGCAAAAATCAACGTGCAGCAATTGCTGAAACAACTAAGCCCGGAGACGGAAATGAAAGTAATATAAAAAGAAAAATTATGGAAGATTGGAAAGAACAAAATATCCCGGAAATTGACAACGAAGAAATAGTTGAGGCAGAAAAGAATGAAGATGTTGTGATTGACGTCCCGTTCAATCCCAATGACATTAAAGTACAAACTCAACCACTTACGCTTGGAGATATTTTAGAACGTCTGGAATATAAAGAAATAAAACTTTATAGCGAGTTCCAACGCTTACCAAATCTTTGGGATGATACGAAAAAGAGTCGTTTAATTGAATCCGTTTTTTTAAGATTACCGATTCCAACATTCTATTTCGATGGAAACGATGATAATAAATGGGAAGTAATAGATGGACTGCAACGTATTAGTACATTACGAAGTTTTGTAAT
>JAISFI010000193.1 GCA_031263685.1 Dysgonamonadaceae bacterium
CGGATTGCAGATTCCATGCAAATGTTCGTAAATGAATTATCCTGTTTCCCTGTCATTTCTCCCATCAGGAACCCGACCATTTCATCCGGTTTTGGAATGCGCAGGCATCCTGTTTATAAAGTGCGAAAGTTCCATACAGGAATTGATATACCCAAAGCAAAGGGCACTCCTGTATATGCCACAGGCAGCGGGGTTGTCATCCGCAAAGGGTATAATTCGAGGTATGGGAATTTTATTGAGATTCAACACGCAGGCGGTTTCCGCTCATTCTACGCACACCTAAGTAAAACGCTGGTAAATACAGGCGATTCGGTAAAAATAGGCAAATACATTGCTTGTGTGGGAAACAGCGGGCTTGTAACAGGCAGCCATCTGCACTATGAAATAAGGAAAGGCAACCGCTTTTTGAATCCGATAGAATGGTGTTATTGCTTATTAGAAATCATTTTAAAAGAAGAAACAGCATGAAATTTCTAACAACCTATTTACAACCCGGCGAGGAAGTGAAAGACAGGGCGAAAATACATATTTTTCTGTTCCTGCAACCTGCCATATTATTGAGTATCGGGTTTGTATGTTATTTGGATAGCGTCAGCATAACGTACTATTTGGGAGTAACCTTGTTATTTCTGGGATTGGTTTCGCTGGTGCAGCGTGTGTTTATAAAAATAGGCTCAATCTATGCCGTTACAAACAGGCGGGTAATCATCAAGACAGGTGTTATCAGCCGCCGGACTGTCGAACTGGTATTGGCAAAGTGCGAGGGTCTTCAGGTAACACAGGATATTTTAGGACGCATCTTCGGGTATGGTTCCATTGTAATTACTACGGGCGGGGCTACCAACTGCTATTATTACGTAGCCAATCCGTTCCGGTTTAAACAGGCGATAAATATTCAGATTAGTTAGAGATTGCTGATGAATAAACGACTTTGGGCAACCTATTGAAAAACATCTGATAAGTAATTTTGTTAGGTGTTTTTTTATGGGTAATTTTGCAGAAAATAATTTTTCATGGGAAAATGGAGATATAAAAAGAAAAGTCCAATGCCTACTTATCACAAAAGAGATAAAGTAGGTATTCCTGACCAATCTGTTCCCGTGATTAATAGAAAGCAAAAGATAAATAATAAAAACAATACAAATATGGATGAATCTAAGAATGAATTGGCAAATGGAAAAACTATTTCTATTTTATTAGGTGCTGGTTTTTCTGCACCTAAAGGGTATCCAATAGGAAATCAGTTAAACGAAAAGCTTCTGACTTGTACAGGGGATAATTTTGCATTTAGCACAAGTGGGACTTTAGTTGTCAATAAAGATGGCACAAAACCAGATTTAGGGTATAAAAATCAATATGACATATATTTTGACTTCTGTTCTGATTTAATGCGTTATTACAACGACAGTGTTAAGCCTTTTGATTATGAGGAGTTTTACGACTATTTTAAAAATGATGCGAAGAAAGATCCTGCATTAGCGACTTTTTTTGAGGCGAAAAAATATAATGGTGGAGAAGCTAAGTTAGACGATTATCTTTTCCAAATTGATAATATCTTCAATCAACTTGTTTCTTTCTATTTGGAAGATAAAGATGGCAAAAACAGGTATGATGATGAAGCTTTTCATATGAAATCTCACTTTGATGGATATACAGGCTTTCTTAATTGTATGGAAACTTTTTTGAAAGAGTACATTGTAGATGTTCACACATTAAACCACGATTTGTTTTTCGAACGGTTAGACCGTACTGAATGGATTAATGGCGAATTATGTGATGGATTTGAAGAACTTGGCTCTCCTTATTATGGGAAGTTACTTCATGACAATAGAAGCTATAAATGTCGTTTAGAAAGATATACAGGCAATTATGATAGAAAATTAAGGCTGTATAAGCTACATGGGAGCAAAGATTATTACCTATATTCAAGAACAGAAGGGAGCACATTTATTCCAGAAACCTACATAAAAGGGAAATGGGGAGTTGGGAGTAGTGATTTTTACAAAGAGATAAAAGACAAAGATGGTAATCTCGTGTATGAAAACTGTTGGGTCAATTATCACTCTGATTTTTTGACGGGCACAACGTCTAAGATAATTAGATATAGAGAGCCGTTACTATATCAAAAATTATTCAAGTTGTTTGAGGATAATTTGGAACAGGCAGATATACTCATAATAATTGGATATGGATGTAAGGACTCGGAGGTTAACAAAATTATCATGGAAAAATTTGGAAAGGATAAACCTTGCTTTATCGTTGACCCTTATGCTGGAGATACTGTAAAAGATTTCATCAAAGAGATTGGAGACAACACGAAACTTATAACCAAGTCGTTAGACTCACTGCAAATAGCTGATTTTAACTGACAGGTAACATGAAAAAGATAACAGGTGTTTTTGCATTACTAATTCATAATATCAATCTATAATATGACAACTTTTAGACTTCTCGGTGTAAAAATAGTTAAGCAAGATGTTTCAGAAATGACTTCACAGTTATCTGTTGCACGTTATAAAAGTGTACTTAAAGTATTTGAAGACAAGCTGGAAGACACATATTGTTTTTTTAACGAAATCACAATAAATGATAATGGTGAGAATAATTTTGAAGTTATCGGCGAGAAAGAATTACCGGGCAATTTTTTCAAAACACCAAATAATAAAAATGATACACAAATAGAAGTCTCGGCTATAGTAGGAAAAAACGGATCAGGAAAATCTTCGGTTATTGATTTGGTCACAAGATTGATTAATAACTTGGCATGTTTTGCTTTTACTGAACGCCCTCTTAGACCTGCGGCGGAAAGACTACACTTTGTCCCCGACATATATGCCTGTTTGTATTATCGGAAGGATGATAATTATTACAAGTTGGAGCAAAAAAATAATACCGTGACTTTATATTCACAAGAATCGCCGCTATATCAAGGAACTCATGCAGAAAACAGAATCATAAGGGATTCCGACCCGAACGCAGAAAACATACTCAAAGATCATTTATTCTACACTATGATATTCAATTATTCAATGCATTCATACAATTTCTATGATTATTCTATGGAGTGGGATGATTGGAGTAATATGGATAATCAAGATATTGAAATAATTGAAAAAGAGGAATACGAGCATGAAAATGACGACGAACGTTATGCTCGTAGGTGTTGGCTTACCGGACTATTTCATAAAAACGACGGTTATCAGGTTCCTGTTGTTATTAATCCATACAGAGAGTTTGGAACAATCAAGATGCAAAACGAAAAAGAACTCTCCCGTGAACGTCTCATATATTTGACGCTTATACGAGATAAGAATAAAAATAATTATTTCAAGGAAGTTATTGATGATAAGGAAGCCTATTGCATTACTTTCAGTACAACCAATGATTATACCGACAAATATCCATTTATGGAATGGATGTTTAAAAAAAAGGACAAAGAGGCATTAGATTCTATTTATCAGGAAATAATTACTGCTTGGTCGAGTTTTCTGGGGATAGATCTAAATGGAATAAAACAGGAAAACCTCTTCTATTCAAAATGCGTAAATTACCTAATTCACAAAACACTTAAAACAAGTCGCAATTACAAAGACTATTATGGTTACTTTGAAAATTATATAGAAAATGACACAGCTGGAGACACGCAAGGAATGGTCAAAGATTTCTTTGAAGACAAATCGCATAAAACATTAAAAATAAGGCAGACTATAGCTCAAATCATTTTTAAACACTTGCAAGAAAACGACAAAGAAGTTGTACTTAGCACGATTTCTGACAAATTAGAAGAACTGGAAAATAATAAAGTAGATCAATTTGCAAAATACACCGAATTTAGAGCAAAATACAATCATGATGGAGGTTTCGATGAAGATTACTTTCAGAAATATTCTTTTGATTTTGAGGAATTTTTACCGTGTCCCATATTTGATCCATTGCTCTATCTAAAAAGCAGTAGTGATACGATAATCAATATCGATATTCTTAGTTCAGGAGAAAGGCAGCTGATTAATACTTTTAGCTCAATTATATATCACTTGCGTAATATAGATTCCGCTTTTGAGAAGAAAGGGGATCACATAAAATATAAAGATGTAGTTGTATTTGTAGATGAAGTGGAATTATATTTTCACCCCGAATTTCAAGTCAAATTTGTAAACTTCCTCTTGAAATGGACTTCTTCAATCAACTTGCATCATATCAAGAATATACATCTTTGCTTTTCCACTCATTCTCCTTTTATACTATCTGATATTCCTAAACAGAATATAATGTTTCTGGCTTCACATAATGAAGAAATAGACAAAGATTCAATTAGTGAAACATTTGGAGCCAATATTTATGATATTCTGAAGGGTAGTTTCTTCTTAAAAAAACCAATTGGCGATTTTTCATACTGCCGTATTGAGAACACTATAAAGAGGATAAATGAGGTTGATGCCACAACAGAAGAGGAAGAAGTAAAGAGTATCTTATCTGAATTGGAATTGATTGGCGATGATTTTTTAAGGTGTCAACTGAAACAGCAATTACACCAAAAGAAAGAATATGAAATATTGAAGCTAAAATCAGAAAAAGCTGAGATAGAGAGAAAAATTGCGGAATTGGAAGAAAAGAAAGAAGCATAATGATAAAGGCAAAAAAAATAAACGTTTTAGTTGATAGCTGGAATCTAACAGGCTGTGAAGAACAATGGAATAGGGTTAAAACTGCAGGAGGTACAGATATTGATTTAATAGAAGATTTGTTTTCTAAATATCCAATAAGCACAATTTTATTAGCTGATGATAAAAAATTGGTTGAAATTATCGAGTGTGTAAAAAACGATGCAAACCTGAAGGTTATAATACCAAGTTCCAAAGACGAACCAAAGACTCATTTATACAATATTCTTTACGACATTTTTGTGACTCATGGTTTTGAGGAAATGGATAAACATCAATTTTCACTTGATAGTGAAAGAAGAGTTTGCCCATATTGCAATAGAAATTATGTCGGAACAATTGATGAGAAACGGTTATATATTCCTTTAGATCATTTTTATCCTAAATCCATATATCCATTTCTCGGAGCATCGGTTAATAATTTGTTCCCTTGTTGCCCTACTTGTAACTCTGGATTAAAAGGAAATAAAGATACCTTTATTGAAGGTGTAGTGCATCCATGCAGTATAAACAGCGATACATCTATTTTTAGTTTTGAGATAAAATCTTTATCTTTCAAAGACATACTACCTCCGGAAGATTCTTTTGAAATTAGAATAGATAATTACGAGAACAATAGTGATTTGTTTGAATGGGAAAAAATATTCAATAAGTATCACAAGGATGAAGTTGTTGATCTTATTGTAAAAAAACGTTGTTATCTGAACCCATTATACATTGAAAATCTTGAAAACCTCCTTCAAGGAATTGAAGGGATAGATAAAGATGATATAAAACGATATGTATTGGGTGGATACTATAATCCCATTGATCACCACAAAAAACCATTATCTAAACTTATTTATGACATTGTTAAGCAATTGGGAATTGATTCAAATTAAACCAAGTCATTTATATACAGTGTGTCTAAAGGCTTTTTGTTTCTTTTTTACCGCATCGCCTTTTGGCTCATGGAAAAAGAAACGGGCGGAAAACCCGCCCGCACTTGTGTTCATTCGATTGTCGTTCCGAAAAGGTTATTAAAGAAGCGCAATATCTCATCCCGCTTTAGCGTGTCCCAATACAGGGATGCGGGGTGATAGGCTTCAATACGCCCGATTTCATAGGCCATATCTTCTTTGGTGAGCCGTTTGCCCTGTTCCATTTTCCGTTTGGTACTTGCCAGCAAATTATCCCTTCTTTGGCTCCTTTTCAGTTGTTTTAACTGCTCCAACATAAAGGTATGTTCGCCTACAGTATGACCTGATGAGGTCTTAAAAGGGCTGTTTTTGCATATTTCGCATTGTTCGATGGCGGCATCAAGATTGGTTACTTCTGCATTCTCGCCTGCGATGTTTTTAATGGTCATCATGGTTGTATTTTTATTGGTTTACTGCTTGTTTTACTTCGCTCTCATATACATACCAGCTATCGCGGTAGCCTTTGTCCCCTAAAAGATTGAATGCGCCCCACAATCCGCTACGGTCGGCGTATCGCTTTGCCTGTGATATGCTGTCAAAGATGCCCAGCCGCTTAAAACCGATAAACAGTTTGAATTTTCCGGGTTGCTTGCGGTGTTCTTCCACTTCGTGCCGGAGTATGTTATAAATGGTTTCATAGTTTCGCTTTTTCTGCTCCAGCTTGGCTTTTGCCTTCGTCAGCCGTTCATCGGTGACAGCATCGAAAAAGAGGTTGTTATGCGTTTCATGCTCCACGTACTGCGCTATGGCGCGTTCTACTTTCGTTATCTGCGCCTTTGCCGCTGTTACCTGTCCTATAAGACTGCTCATGCCTGTCATCAAGCCGGAACGCTTGTCATAATAGGAGTTGTAAATCATGATATTTTTGCGTGGATGCTGGCACACTAATTTGGCATGTCGCCAGTTAATCACCCATTGCCAGCGGTCGAGCATGTGGCGTGGCAGGTCGATTTCGTGAAACCGCTCTACTGTCCTGTCTGCGTTACGCACCTGAAAGGAAATATGTACCCAATGTTCAACTTTCAGTTCCTTCTCTGCCTTTGCTATGTCTTTGGCATACTGCATATATTCGTCAATCATATTCTTTGGTATTGTGGGCGGATTACTCCGCCCGGTTTGCTATTCTCCGTATATTTTCCGTATCTCGCCGCCAATTTTTGCCAATGCCTGACGCTGTTCATCGGTTAAGCGCAGTATAAAATCATCATTGCTGTACCATTCCCCATTTGGTTCAGGTTCGCGGAAGCATCGGCGGTTGGCGGTATCGGCAATCGCCAGTATCACATCTGTTTCCGTTGCGGTCAGTCCGCTAAGGGTTACACTACCGCTTTTATTTATTGTCATTTTCATTCTCTATTGGGTTGTTGTAGGCGAGTTTCCCCGCCCGATTGTTATTGAAATAAATTACTTAGCATCCATTCTGTTTCATGCGACCAAAGAGTGTGGCCTTTTACAATTCTGCGTCGAATGACTTCTTTTTGTCCAACCATTTCGGAAGCCTTTTCAAGAAGTTCCTTATCGCTGAATGCCTGTGCCCTTTCGATAAGAAAATCAACCATTTCGTTTTTCTGTTCGTGTAAGTCTTCAATCTCATTGCAACGTTCCTCGTATTGACCTTTAAGGGTGCGAGTCCTTCCGAAAAGTTCTGCAACAAGGCGGCTACTCCCACACTTCTTGAAATCTTTGCAAAACTCGTCCTTGTCCATTTCGCCCGCTGCCATGTATATGGCTTCAATTGTTTGGTACTCTTCGATTGTCGGGGTTAAACCTGTTCTCTCGATAAATTCTTGATGGCTCATATCTATTGTTTTTTAATTGAATAATAGGGTTAATTGCTTGGCTACGGTTGTTTCCTGTAACATAGCATACACCTGTTTCACAATGACATTTGAAAGGGTGGGGTTAAAATTGGCAGGGTCGTTTTTGAGGCGTTCCCGTTGTTCTGCATGGCGGTTTAACAACTCCCGCAAAGCGGCTGTAAGGCACTCTTTTCGATTGTTGAAAATCTTTCCCCATATTCCCAACCCGTAACCGCCACCCGATCCACCTGTCGAATAGCTGGCTCCATAACTCCATTTGCCGTTTGCGCCCTGTCCGATGGTGATGTAGTTGAACGCCGCCCAGCCTTTGCGGTCGATAAATTCGATCCGCTCCACGTCCGTAAAATCAGCGTTTTCCAGCCAGCCGTATTGGTTCATGCTCTTTTGGGTAAACCCGAATAACTGCCCCCTGTCGTATGCCCTACGGTTCATAATGATATGGCGGGGATTGTCGCCAAAACTTTCGTATTCGTCAATTGTATGTTGGTCGTTCCTGCGGAGGGCTACCAGGTAAACAGCCATATATGGGCGTTCTTCCCTGTATGGGCGGTATTTCTGTACCTGTTCTATTTTTTCGGATATTGATAAGTTTTTGTAATCCATGTCTTGTGGTATTGTGGGGCGGATTACTCCACCCCGTGTGAATAATGTGTTTATTAATTGAGGTTTACCAACTTGCGTAAATCGTCCTCTTTGTTCTTTTGAAATATCCATCCTGCACACTTTTTCCCTTTCAGGGTGAGGAATTTATTGAAGCGACCGCCTAATGTCGAAAGTTGCTCTTTTATAGCTCGTGTGTCGCCAAAAATGGCTACCGATTTCTCGGAATAATCGACAATGGTGTAATCGCCTGTTATCGGCTCTGCCATTGGGTTCGTTTCTGCTGTTTTCGGAGTGGTTTTGATACAAATGTTTGCTTCATCCCCTGCGGTGTATGCAAACCGTTCAATAAAGTGTTCACGGTCATATATCCGTTCCTTTTCGATAATCCACCCACGATATTTGCTTTCACCCAGATAGTAACCATGACCGCCAGTGTAATTTTCCCGATATTCGTAATCCTCGTTTTTCTCGGTCAGATAGGTGGTTTCCTCGAAGTTTACCGCATAACCCCGCATTTCCTGAAAGTTATTTTTTGTGTGGGTAGAGAATCCCAAAATCATGGTACGCACGGTTTTTGATGAAAAATAATCGGCTTGTGAATCCGATTCGTCTTCACGTTCACAGGCGATAATAACGGCTTGTGCATCGGAGGGAATTATCTCGCTGAGGCGTTTTCGTCCAATGGCAGAAACCTGTTCTCTGCGTTGCTTCTCCCGCTGTTCGGCTTCGTGTTCCGCGTTGGCGTTTGCCTGTGCTTCCTCCTGAAGTATTGCCACCTCGAAAGCGTCCAAAAACTGGGGGTGTACATCATCGTAATATATACCGATGCCAAATTTTTCACTTAATGGTCGGATAAGGTCGGATGTGTCGAACTCCTTTGTACGGAGGTTTATCAGCTTGTAAGTGGTTCCCCATTTATTCCTGTCAATCCCGTACACCACATATTTATCGTAATTGTACCCCTCCATGCACACTATTTGATTGACTTCTACGGTCTGAATATTGGTGTCTATTTCCTTGTTTGCACCTAATAAAAATTGCTTTGCCATAACTGTAAATATTTGATTGTTAAAAAATTATTGCTACTAAAAGAGTGATTACTACTACGAGAATGAGAAGCGAAAGAAGGCAGGAAATAAGCCCTTTCAGCACCTTAAACCCGATGTAAAGCCCCACCGTCACTGCCACGAAAGCCCAGCCCCAAATGGCTATTCCTGTGATTATAAAGGCTATTTTCAGAACCCAACCTATGCTAATTCCGAGGTAGATGGTTCGTTGTTTCCTATTTTTATCTTCATTCCGTTTCATGATTTTTGACTTTTTTTTTAACGCTATGCCGCATCGGTCGGTGAGAAGTATTCGAGTTTCAGAAGCTAAAAAAAGGTAGTGTTTAGCCGTGCAAGGTTTTGGCGAATAAATACGCTCGCCCGTATAGTAAAAGAAGGGAAAGAGGAAGATTTTTCGACAAACCCGTAGGGCTTGACCTTGCGACGGCGTGAAGAACACGAAAATACCTTTGCGTCTGAAATCGAATACTACAGACCGATGCAGTTATACCGCTGAAAGAGGAAAAAATCATTTCGAGAGAAACGGAAGTAGATGATAAAAACAGAAAACTCACGGTGTAAATTGGCAAGACGTGTTTATATTCATGGCGGTAATTAGGACAAACAACGCCACATCACTGCCAATATAGGACAAGCCATTGGCAGCCTAAATATTTAGCGTATATTTGATGCTTAAATTAAAACATAGTCAATATGGAACGATTTTTTTCGCTCAAACACCTGACGGTCGAACAACTGCGCGATCTGTACCGTGATGCCTGTAAAGTCGGCAAACTGCTGGTTGAATATGACCAACCGGGGGTAGAAAGGCATTATGAAGTAAATTTGACCGAAGATGAGATACTGAAAAACATTAGCGGCGAAAGCCGGAATTACCTCGTTTTTCATGAAGATTTTGAAGACGAACCCAATGCAACTTCGGTCGCCTTTTCCCTATCTGAACACCCGTTCACAACGGCTTACATTGACATTGAAAACACCCTGCTGGACTGGTTTGTCAAAAAGTACAGCCTTATGCAGTGGTGGCAAATGGAGGGAAGCGAACGAAAGCATTATCCGTTCACACAGTTTTATACACTGGAGCCGATGAAACGGCATCTTTTCAACTGAAAATACAGCCCCGACAAGGGGCTTTTTTGGCTTCATCCTGTGCCACTCGCTGCCTGATGCTTCCATAGCTTATTGTTCTGATACATAGCAGACAAAAACGGTTTATCTTTGCCGTCCCGTGATAGTAAACCACTAAAAAAATGAAAGATGGAAGTAGTAATGATAGAAGCCAATACATACGAAGCGATGATGTCGCGCTTCGAGGCGTTTACCCGTAAAGTGGAATCCTTATGCGAAAGACACCGGGACAAGGCATTGGAGAAATGGCTGGACAATCAGGATGTTTGCATAATACTGAATATAAGTCCACGCACATTGCAGACTTACCGCGATAATGGAACTTTGCCCTATTCGCAGGTAAACCACAAGATGTATTATAAACCAGAAGATGTACAGGCTGCACTCCGAGTAATCGGAGAAAAGCAACCGGAACGCAAACAAAAGGGGGCGACTTATGGAAGATAATCTGATAACAAAGGAAAATGAGCGCATAAAATCATTTTTCAAAGCCTTCGACCGGATGCTGACCGGACTGGAAAAGATGGTTGAAAACTACCGCCCGCCGTTCAATGGTGAACGCTTCCTGACCGATAAGGAAATTTACCGACAGTTAAAAGTCAGTCGTCGCACAGTACAGGAGTGGCGTTATAGTGGGCAGATACCCTACATACAGATCGGCGGTAAGATACTTTTCCGGGAAAGTGATGTTCAGGCAATGCTCGACAGACATTTCAGAAAAGCGTTTAAGCCCAAATAACCGATTCTTCGATTAAATAAACAGCCGTAAGGTTTCCTTTAAGGGATATTCTTACGGCTGTTTTTGTTTTAGTTGTATAAAGTCCGGTTTGATAGTTGAATGATGAGCTTTGTCGGTGACGGGTTGGCCGTTATTCTTCGAATTATCCAATCCCTGAATATTTCCGCATTCAAAGAGTGAATTCTGAAAGCGAGGGCGGTTATCATATCCAACCCGTAAGCATCGGGCATCAGTACATTTCCGCTTACGGTTGCAGACAGGGAAACATCTGTTTTAATTACTCCTGATTTCAGAACCGCCTTAATATTGGTATTGACAGTTTGTTCATAGACTTCGAACAAAGCGGCAATTTCAAATGCTGTCATACGGATTTCACCGGATTGCGGTACGGACACCATACCATTTTTTATTGTTATTGTTCCCATTGATTGATTATTTATAGTTATTGATTAACCACATTCCTGCGTACCATTAGTTTATCCATATCTTCCGATATTTTCTGTTCGGTAATTTGTGCATAGCCCTGTGTCGTGGAAATGTTTGCATGCCCCATCATTTTGGCAATACTTTCAATGGAAAGTCCTGCCGAAAGTGCCAATGTCCCAAAGCTGTGGCGACTTTGATGGTATGAAAGATTCTCTTTAAATCCCATAGTGATGCCGATTTGATTTATATCCCACCAAATCATATCACGGACAGGTAAAGGAAATACAGGTTGGCTGTCGTCGGTGGTATTATAAAGCATCAGTATTTGTTCCGCTACCGGATGCAAGGGGATAAATGCTTCCACATTTGTTTTTACCCGCTGTTTCCGGATATAGAGTCTTCCTTCCGTTGTTTTTCCGATATGGTGCGGGTAAAGTCGATGTATATCCACATAGGCAAGCCCTGTCAGTGAAGAAAAAATGAAAGCCCTGCGAACCAGTTCCAACCGTGTGTCAGCCATCGGGCTTTCCATTATACGTTTCAGTTCGGATTTGCTGATATAACGATGCTTTGCAGGTTCTTTCTTTTCGTACCTGACATCTTCAAGCGGATTACTTCTTAGTACTTCTTGGTCGATAGCAATGTAGATAAGTCGATTGAGCCACGTCAGATTTCGATTTATATATGAAGGTTTTCGGTTATATATTGTTTTCAGATAGATTTTAAACGATTCGCCGAACTCTTCAGTAATATCCGAAAAGGCTATGTCTTCCATTTCCCGTGAACGAAGATACTCTTGCAGGTTGGATTGCATGAGTCTGGATTCCCGATGGGTTGAATTTGAGTTTATTTCTATCGCGCGAATACGCAGGCGTTCTATCTCTATTTTACCTGCTTCGAGTAGATAAGTCGGGATAGAATTTACCCCGACTATCGTATTTTTAAGTAGTTCACTGCTGACGACCCCGTGTTCTTTCAGGATTCGTTCATAAGTTTGTTCCAGGCATTCTCGAAATTCCGTTAAACGGTTATTATCCATGCCCGATCTTATTTCACCTTTCTTTGAGTTCCAATCATCAGAGCGACAATAAATGCCGGTCGTTAATGTGGAACTTTTTCCGTCGATGCTGATACGGCACATAACACTTGTCGTGCCGTCGGATTTAACTTTATTGCGGTTGATATACAATAATAATTTGAAAGTACTTCTCATTGTGATATAGTGTTTAATTGTTAATTGATTATAGAACTAATTCTAAGTCTTGGGTAGCTTCGATGAACTTGTCCATATCCTCAAAAAGTTTCTTGGGAGTAACACGGGCATAGATTTGGGTAGTTTGAATGTTGCCGTGTCCGAGCATCCGGCTAATGGTTTCTATAGGAACACCCTCTTCGAGCGTAATAAGGCTTGCGAAGCTGTGGCGCCCTGAATGATACGTCATCGGCTCTTTTATATCCGCCATAATCCGCAACCCTTTCATGTTGGCTTTTACCATCTCAGCCGATTGCATTGGAAATAGGGTATCACGGTTTTCGTCATTATATTTTTCGATTAAAGCGATAGCTTCGGGTAATAATTTGACACGTGCTCGAAAGTCTGTTTTCTTTCTCGCATATTTGAGCCACAGGCTGCCTTCTTCATCTGTGAACAAGTTTTCTTTGGTAATGCGGACAACATCGGCATAAGCCGTACCTGTATAGCAGGCAAAAAGGAACAAATCTCTTGTGAAACGTGTTGAAGGACGGTTTTTGGGAATTTCCAAATCACGTACTTTCTCGAAATTCTCCCGGCTTAATGCTTTCGGGGTGGTTTCTTTCTGTTTGGGCAGTTTGTAATGGGCAAAATGAAATTTTTCGGAAATGCCCTCTTTGAAAGCTATTCTGCATATTTTTTTCAGGATAGCCAGATAATGACGCAGGGTATCCATCGCATATCCCTGTTCCGTCAAAACAAAGTCCTGATATTCCCGGATGAATTGTTCATTCAGTTGCCCGAATGCGACATCTTTCGTTTTGAATTTCTTTTTGATAAACTCACCCAGCGAACGGTGGGTATAGAAATACGTTGATAAAGTGGTCGGAGCACAATCTATACCGATGCGGGCTTTCAGCTCTTCCATGTGTCGGTCGAGAAGAGCCAAAAGGGTCATTTGCGCATCCATGCTTCCCTGATACAAATCCTTTACGGATTCTGCATCGAAAGGCTTTTTGCGTTCCACAAGGCTATCGAATGCCGAATGTACTGCCAGCAACAGTTTTTCAATTTTTTGATTGACTTCGACGGCTTCCTTACTTTTTCCATCCAGTCTGCTCTCTCGTGGATTCCACAAATCGAGGGTACAGGATAATTTGCTGCTGAACTGCGCCATCGACTGGTTCACAGTGATGCGTCCCATAATCGGAGCCTTGCCCGATTTATCCAAACTGCTTTTTTTGAGGTAAAGCAAAACCTTGAATTTTTCTACTTTCATAACGCTTATTTTTTTAGTGGCAAAATTAGCCAGTTTATAAGCGTTCTTTGTTATGCAAAATGCTGTCTAACAGCGCAACAGTCGCCGATTTGATTTCTTTCATCCGCACCCTGTTACCTATCCGTTTTTTGGTAACAACCAGCTAACGATTTGGTAACTGAAATACTGCGAATTTATGTCCGATTCTGCATTTTATACAGAATGGCAAATTCAATCAAACGGGCTTATTCTAAACCGATTACGTGTCGTTTATCCTGCTTTGGAATTATTTGCTTTTTGCCTTAATTATTCATTACGCCCGGCACTCATGGGCGACTATCGCCCGGAATAAGTGCAGGATTTCAAAATCAGACGTGGATGAATGCTTGAATCATGTTATCACTGAAAACAGGATTGCGGATATTTATATTGAAAAAGACTGGAGTTTTATAGATGACGCCAACCGCAAGGTGCTGGACTATGTTTTATCTCAAAAAACCGTAACAATACCGTAAAACATTTCACCAAAAAAGCGGTTATTTTTATCCGAAAGTACGGAAAAAAATCTGAAATCACAGACAAAAAAATTCCCTGCTGCTTTACTGACAGGGAATTTACTGATTATCAACAAGTGACCCCGGAGGGGCTCGAACCCTCGACCCAATGATTAAGAGTCATTTGCTCTACCAACTGAGCTACGGAGTCATCGTTTTTTTGTAAAACGCCCGCAAAGGTAGGAATTTATCTGAAATAAAGAAACCTTTTAT
The DNA here is from genome assembly GCA_031263685.1 of Dysgonamonadaceae bacterium. Taxonomy (GTDB): domain Bacteria; phylum Bacteroidota; class Bacteroidia; order Bacteroidales; family Azobacteroidaceae; genus JAISFI01. Next base: position 14,621 of record JAISFI010000193.1, read on the forward strand.
GGGTTTTTCTTACGGGAATTTCTATTTTTTGAAAACAGATTACCTGTGAAACTCCCAAATATACCGCTTTGTCGGGTTGAATATACCATATATATGGTATTGTCTTGAGTGCACATCGACAATAACTTTGCCTGTAAATTATTATAGAAAGATTTATGAAAAAAATGAATTTTATTTTATTGGTAATAGTCATGTTATCAATATCCTGTGCCGACAAAACCAAACAGACGTCTTCGCCTGATGCCGTTATTGGCCAGAGGGAAACAAGAGGTGAAATTCAATTATCCGGAGCCTTTGCGCTCTATCCGATGGCCATCAAATGGGCGGAAGAGTTTCGGAAGCTGCATCCCAATATCCGGATAGACATCTCCGGTGGAGGCGCAGGAAAGGGAATCACGGATGCTCTCGCCGGAGTGGTCGACATCGGGATGGTTTCCCGTGAAGTTTATCCAGAAGAAATAGACAAAGGTGCTTTCGCCATTGCGGTGGTCAAAGACGCGGTACTCCCAACCATCAATACGAACAACCCCGAATGGCCAACCATAAAAAAAGTGGGATTGAAACGGGAGATCGCCCAAAAACTCTGGAACGAAGAAATCACCACATGGGGAGAAGTTTTAGGAACTGCCAGTAAAATTCCGGTACACGTATTTACCCGTTCGGATGCTTGCGGCGCTGCCGAGACATTCGCCGCCTGGTTGGGCGGCAAACAGGAAAACCTGAAAGCAACGGCTGTTTTCGGAGATCCGGGACTTGCATCGGCCGTACAAAAAGACCGGCTAGCCATCGGATACAATAACATCGCATACGCATACGACCAAAAAACGAAAAAGACTTTCGATGGATTGACAATTATCCCTATAGACGTCAATGAAAATGGCGTCATAGATGCTGAGGAAGATTTCTACCAGTCGACGGAAACTCTTATTGCCGCCATCAACGAAGGACGATACCCGTCTCCGCCGGCGCGCGATTTATATTTGGTAACCAAAGGGAAACCGACTAAACCGGAAGTACTTGCGTTTTTTCAATATATTCTTACCGAAGGGCAGCTATTCGCTAAAGAGACCGGTTACATACAGCTATCGGAAGTAAAAGTTACGGAAGGATTAGATAAATTGAAATGATTTGAGAAAAAACTGTTTCAGTGTACGATTCTTTTTTCTGTCCAATTGATTTATATTTTAAAATTTTCTCTTACCTTTGCCTCATTCAATTTTTATTGAATACGACATCATGCAAATAGGCTTTACAATCAATTTCAAAGAAATGAAAAGAAAAGTTTTTTACCTGACAGTAATATCCTGTCTATTGTTTGCCGGACAAATATGGGCTCAGCAACCTTTCGATTTTCTGAAGAAATACAGAAAACCGCTTGAGAAAACAAGCCTGCGCAATTCTTCGACGCTTGGTGAATTGCCTGTTTTCTCCATGCGGTCGGGAACAATGCTGAACGCTCCTGCAGGGAAACAGGTGTCGCGACCTACAACCATCTATCAGAAATCCACTCTGGGCAGTCTGACTCCATACTTCAAGTTCGAATGTTCGTATGATAAATATGGGCATATTACATTATTGAAACATTATTACTGGGATGGATTGGATTATGTATTAAAGAGTTACACAGAGAATGAATATCACCAGTTGCCCAATAGCGAATTTGTAAAAACGAAGGAAGAATATTATGAGTTGGGGAATGAATATTTTTTCAGGAAAAAAAGATATACTTCTGATTACGACAACAAGGGTATGTTATTGTGGTATAAAAACGAAAACTTCAACGTTAACACATCTGACTGGTATGTAAGCGAACTAATCGAAGCGCGTATAGAAAATGGCGTTCGCACTGCTATGCTATACAATGGAGAAGTGGATAACAGGTATGCATTCGACCATAAAGGGCGCATTATTCGCAATGATAAGAATAACAATTATACTGGCATCAGTTCCATTTCTTATACATGGAACGACAACGACCGACTCATTGAAATAGTTATAAACAGGACAATAGATAATAATGGCAATGCCTTGCCAGATACAGACGATCCATATATTTACACCTATCGGAACATCGAAATTGTGCATAATGAAAAATACTTCAATCCATATAGTCTGGATCCGCTTGGTTTGGAGGAGAATAGCGATAATAACGTAGATGTACTTACTGAGGTTTCCTGGGGAGATTTTTCCGTTGACGATTATACCCTGCACGAAGTGTGTTATAATCTGGACGTAACCGGTATAGAAGCCAATATGGAATTTCAGAATCAAGTACGAACAACAATCAACAACGCCGGAAAGCAAATCGTACGAACTGCAACTATACAAGCCTCCGGAATAGAAATCAGTAGCGCAACAATGACTACTGACGTGCTTGACGAATACGGCAGTTACCACAGATTAATAAATGAAGGAGACAATACATTCGAATATCTTGTGAGGTACAATGCATACGGCGAACTGCTTCAGAATTGCAAAAAACTCGCTTGGGAAGAGGATGGAAACGAATACTTGTACGAAAACGACTATATATATACCCATGAATACGACAATCTGGAACGCCCGGTAAAAACAATCTATTCTCGCAGATACAAATACAACTCGGATACCTCTGAATATAGTTGGGAAGAAACCTACGATGCATGGACTACAATCATTTTGCTTTCCAGCATCGCCCAGGAAACCGTTGCGAACGCCATATCAATTTACCCCAATCCCGTCGAGGAAAGCATCCGTTTTTCGGGTATCGAGGGAGAAGCAAACATCACATTGTCCGACGTTGACGGGCGGGTACTGCTTCACCGCAGCATCGACGGAAAAGAAGCCGTTTCCGTTTCTCATTTGCCCGCAGGAGTTTATTTCATCAACATACAAATAAACGGGAGTGCATTGACAAGTAAATTCATTAAAAAATAGTCACATTCTCAACAAAATCCGTTCTCCTAATTTCTGGGAACTGATTTTTTGTATTTCTTTCAGTTTAGACAGGCGCTGTAAGAGTTCGGGGAGTTTTTCCAGGTCTTTTTGTTCTTGCAGTTTTTTGATCGACAGATTTATTTCGGCAATTTGCTGTTTCAGCATAGCATCTTTTAAGGCCGTCAGGTTATATGGAATAAGATCGTTCAGACGTTCGGACTCTTCTTCTATTTTTTGGTAACGGGAATGGTATTTGCTTAAATCATATTTATCGTCGGCCAGTTGGAATGCCAGTTTGCTAATGGCGGAGTCCGGATGATATTTAAAATACTCTTTTGCTTTAAAAGAAGCGTCCAAAGATTTTGCCAGCGCTTCGTCCAAAATCTGTTTGTGCAGGGGATTGAGAAAATCCAAATCGTCCAAACGAAGGTCATCCACGATATGTTCCACGACTTTCACCTGACGGGTTTCCTGCGTTTCCTCATCTTTCGCGGTATACAAAAGCTGTTCGCCGTAGCGGATTACATAACGCAACAACTCTAATTCGTAAGCATCGAAAGGATAGACGGCTTGTGCTTCGGACGCAGGCGGCGCATTAAAAGGAGCAGATATGCCTTCAGGAGAAGTATCGGAAGAAATATTTTCGGTAGAAGTTGAAGACACAGTACCTTGAACATCAGCCGGATATTGAACGGTTTTTTTCTGTTCCAGGTAGGCCATCCGTTTCTTGACAACGCCGTTCATCAATGTTTTTTCGTCAATTTCCAGGATTGCTGAACATTCCCGGATGTACACCGAGCGGATGATTTCTTCCGGGATAATCGCGATGCTGCTCACGACGTCGGTAATCAGGTTGGCACGTTTGATAGGGTCTCCACCGGACTCCGCCAGCAGCAAGCGGGTTTTGAACTGAATAAAATCTGACTGATTATCCTGTATGTATTGAATAAAGGACGTCGCATTTTGCTGACGTGCAAAAGAATCTGGGTCTTCTCCTTCCGGCAGTAATACGACCTTTATGTTCAGTCCTTCTTCCAGCAGCAGGTCAATCCCCCGCAACGCAGCCTTGATGCCGGCAGCATCTCCGTCATACAGCACCGTAACATTCGTCGTAAAACGGTGTATCAACCGTATTTGCCCTTTCGTCAGCGCCGTGCCGGAAGAGGCGACTACATTTTCTATCCCGGACTGGTGCATGGAAATTACATCCGTATATCCCTCCACCAGAAAACAACGGTCATGCTTCACCATGGCCTGACGGGCAAAGTAAATGCCGTACAGTTCATTGCTCTTATGATAAATCTCACTTTCCGGAGAATTGACGTATTTGGCTGTTTTCGTATCTTTTTTCAGGATTCTTCCGCCAAAAGCAACTACCTTGCCAGACAGGGAATGAACAGGAAACATGACCCGTCCCCAAAAACGATCCATCATACGCCCGTTTTCGTAGGCGATTGACAGCCCCGTTTTTTCCAGAAATTCCTGTTTATATCCGGCTCCGGTGGCCTGTTTAGAAAAAGCGTCCCGTTGTTCGAGACAGTATCCCAACTGAAATTTTTGAATGATATCCTCCCGGAAACCTCTTTCCCGAAAATAGGACATGCCGATAGATTTGCCTTCTACATGTTCGAAAAGATTGGAAGTGAAAGATTTCTGGGCGTAAGCATTCAGGATAAACATGCTTTCGCGGTCGCTTTGATGCTGTTTTTCTTCGTTCGTAAGCTCTTTTTCCTGTACTTCGATGCCATATTTTTTGGCCAGGTATTTCAAGGCTTCCACATAAGAAAGCTGTTCATGCTTCATGACGAAATGTAGCGGCGTACCACCTTCGCCGCAGGAAAAACATTTGCAGATATTTTTGGAGGGAGATACGGAAAACGAAGGCGTTTTATCTTCGTGAAAAGGACATAAACCAAGAAAATTTACTCCGCGCCGGCGAAGTGTGACAAAATCGGAAACAACATCAACAATCTGTGCTGCAGCCTGTATGCGGTCTATGGTAAACTGGTCGATCACGGTTTACGCCTTTAGTCTTTCAGCCATTTATCAAACCACCGGAAAAACTCCCGGTAAAACAGGACGCCGTTTTGCGGAGAAGTTATCCAGTGATTTTCATTCGGATAAACAATCATTCGGGCAGGTATCCCCCGAAGCTTGGCGGCGTTGAAAGCCATCATCCCCTGCGAAGCCAGTATGCGGTAATCTTTCTCTCCGTGCGTAATCATGATAGGCGTATCCCACTGTTGAACGTAACGATGGGGCGAAGTAGCATACGTTCGTTGCGCAGTGGCATTGTTTTTTTCCCAGAAAGCGCCCCCAAAATCCCAGTTGGCAAACCACATTTCTTCCGTTTCCAGGTATTGGGCTTCCTGATTGAAGATGCCGGCGTGCGCCAGAAACGCCTTGAAACGTTTGTGGTGATTTCCAGCCAGCCAATAGACCGAGAAACCTCCGTAACTAGCCCCTGTACAACCTAATCGCGTTTCATCTACGTACGGTTCTTTCGATATGGCATCAATGGCCGAGAGGTAATCCTGCATATTCAGGCCGGTATAATCGCCGCTGATTTGTTCATTCCACGCCTGTCCGAAACCGGGCAAACCTCTCCGATTAGGCGCGACGACGATATAACCGCGCGACGCTATCAACTGCAAATTCCACCGAACAGACCAAAACTGGCTGACGGTATTTTGCGGCCCTCCCTGACAGTATAAAATGGCAGGATATTGCTGTTGCGGATCGAAATGCGGAGGATAAATCACCCAAGTCAACATATCTTTTCCGTCGATGGTCTTTATCCAGCGAGCTTCTACCTTTCCCATGCTCACCTTTTCCAGGAGATCGTTATTTTCGGCGGAGATATTTTTTTCCTGCCTGTTGGACAAGGAAACCGTAAACACCTCATTGGGCGCCGACATCGAATGGCGAAGTCCAAGTAACAAACCGTCACTTCCCAACATCACGGAAGCATAATCATGCTGCCCTTCCGTCAGCATCCGAATCACCGGCTTGTTTTGCTCTTTGTTTTCTTCCCATGCAAACAACTGTGTCGTCCCTTGCATACAGGCGACGAAATAAAATCCATCGGAGGCGTCATTCCAACAGAAAGCATCGACATTAAAATCGAAAGCAACAGTCAGGTCACGTTTCTCGCGAGAATCCAGGTGCATGACAAAGAGGCGTTTTTTATCCGATTCGTATCCGTCGCGTTCCATGCTTAGCCATGCAATTTGCTGTCCGTTGGGCGAGAACTTGGGGTTGGTATCGTAACCCATCATGCCTTCGGTCAGGTTTTCCGTTGCTCCGGTTTCGATGTTATAGAGATAAATGTCCGAATTGGTAGATAGCGTATATTGCATGCCGGTTTTTTTCCGGCAGGTATAAGCAACTGTCTTGCTGTCGGGCGACCAGTCCAGTTGTTCAATGCCGCCCATCGGTTTCATCGGAGATTCAAAAGGCTCGCCGTCCAGCAAATCGACGATATGCGTCAATTCCTTTCCATCGTAAGTAGCTACAAAAGGGTGGGGGACGGTTTCTACCCATTCGTCCCAATGTTTGTACATCAAATCATCGACGATACGGCCTTCCGATTGAGGCAGATCCGGATAAATTTCCGAAGATTTATCGACAATTTTTACGTCACTGATGAACAGTATTTTTTTTCCATCCGGGGCGTATTTAAAGGCATTGATACCTTTCTCGATATGGGATATTTGCGTACGGTGATTGCCATCTGCATCCATTTCCCACAACTGGTTTTCGAACAGGAAAGCAATCTTCCCTCCCTGCTCTATCCACCGGGCTGCCGATTCGCTGCCGGAAGTATGGGTAAGTTGTTTTTTATGACTGCCGTCGAGGTCGACAACAAAAAGTTCCCTGTTTCTTTTGTTTTGTTCGATGTCGGTGTAAGTAACTCCGTAGAGTACTTTACGCCTGTCGGGAGATACGGAAACGCCGCCGACTTGTCCTAATGTTTGCAACAATTCGGGCGACAAGAGGCCCTGTTCTATTGTAACCCGGCTTTTGCCGATTAAAGGCGAATCGTCCCTGTTCGCGTTTTTCTCAAGTCCACAGGATGAGAGTAGAGAAGTTACAACCATGAAGTAGAAGTATTTTTGAATGTTCATATAATTTGGATAATAAAAGTGGTGCAAATGTACGGATTATTGGTGAAAGGACAAAAGGTGCCCCAAAATGTTTTCCATGTATTTTCCCTCTATCTGAACCTCAATTTTATGTTCGTAATTTGAGTATTATGAAATTTTTCCTCTCATCCTTGCCGAAAATATCCCAATAATCACTATTTTTGCCGGAAATATTTTCATGTACAAGAACGAACTTATACTCATCAGCATATCTGGCGAAGACAAACCAGGTGTAACTGCCGCCCTGACAGGCATACTCGCCCACTACAACGCCGCTATTTTGGATATAGGACAGGCAGATATTCACAGCATGTTGTCTTTGGGTATCCTGTTTCAGACAACGGATGCCGATTCCGGAAAAATTCTGAAGGAATTACTTTTTAAATGCTACGAACTGGGCGTCAGCATCAAATTTACGCCGGTCGCAGAAACAGATTACAGTCACTGGGTGACGTTGCAGGGCAAAAATCGCTATATCATTACCATATTGACAAAGAGGTTAAATGCCAAACAACTTTCGGCCATCGCATCTATCGTCAGTGAACAGGGATTGAATATAGACGACATCAACCGGCTGACGGGGCGCATCCCGCTGGACGAAAGCTGCCGCGCCTCCAAAGCCAGCATCGAATTTTCCGTGCGGGGCACTCCGAAAGATCCGAAAGGAATACAAAAGCGATTCATGGAACTTTCTTCCGAACTGGATATGGATATTTCCTTCCAGGAAGAGTCCATGTTTCGCCGTACACGCCGCCTGATTTGTTTCGATATGGATTCCACCCTGATAGAAGCTGAAGTCATCGACGAGCTGGCAGCAAGAAACGGCGTTGGCGAACAGGTTAAAGCAATTACCGAATCGGCCATGCGCGGCGAAATGGATTTTGACGAAAGCTTCACCCAGCGGGTGTCGCTGCTCAAAGGACTGGATGTTTCCGTGATGCAGGAAATAGCAGAAAAACTGCCTATCACGGAAGGTACAGACCGCTTAATGAAAGTATTGAAGAGAATAGGTTTTAAAATCGCAATCCTTTCCGGAGGATTCACCTATTTCGGCAATTACCTGAAACAAAAATATGCAATCGACTACGTCTATGCCAATGAGTTGGAAATAGAAAACGGCAAACTGACCGGCCGACATCTGGGCGACATCGTGGACGGAAAAAGAAAGGCCGAACTGTTACGCCTGATTGCACAAGTAGAAAAAGTCGATATCCGACAAACCGTAGCCGTAGGCGACGGCGCCAATGACTTGCCGATGATTAGCATCGCAGGTCTGGGCATCGCCTTCCATGCCAAACCGAAAGTAAAGGCGAATGCCCGACAATCTATCTCGACCACAGGACTGGACGGCATTCTGTATTTTTTAGGATATAAAGATTCTCATATAGATGAAAAGTAAATTATTTCAATTTTTGCTGGATAAACGTTTTGTTGCTTTATGCTGGTTTGCCGTAACCTTGGCAGTACCTTTCAAGCATGTATTTCTGACCAGTATCCACAATAACTACCTTATCTTCAAACATACGTTTTATCATACGATACTGCAACAAAGTTTGTATTCGCATTGCCCATATCATTATGATACCAACCACTATGGGCCGATATTCGGTTTCCTGTTCGCGCCGTTTGCTTTGTTGCCCGACCAGATTGGCTGTCTGTTGTGGGTGTGCTGCATTTCGCTTTCGCTGTTTTTGGCGATCTACCATTTGCCGATAGACTGGAAATACAAAGCCATTATCTATTACATGACTATGAATGAAATGTTTACCAGTTTAATCAGTATGCAAACCAATGCGCTTATTGCGGCATTAATCATTGCCAGCTTTATTGCCATAAGGAAAGAAAAAGACGGCTGGGCAGCCTGCTTCATTGCGCTGGGATTTTTCATTAAACTGTACAGTGTTGTCGGACTTTGTTTCTTCTTTTTCTCGCGGCACAAATTGAAGTTCATCGGATATTTAATTGGCTGGAGTGTTGTGTTTTTCGTACTGCCGATGCCGATTTCTTCCCCTTCGTTCATTATTCAGTCTTATGGAGACTGGTATCAGTCGCTGGTTGCGAAAAACATGGAAAACGCTATCTCAAGCTACCAGGATATTTCTGTAATAGGAATGATGAGGCGAATTTCCGGCAATCGGGATCTTTCCAATCTCATCGTTCTCATTCCGGCGATCATAATTTTTGCGCTGCAATATGTAAAAATCAAACTATATAACGATTTTCGTTACCAGTTGGCGCTGCTGGCTTCTACCTTGCTGTTTGTGGTGCTTTTCAGTTCCGGATCGGAATCTCCTACCTATATTATAGCGATGACGGGGGTAGCCATCTGGTTTGTTTTACAGGAAAGCCCGTACCGCAAGTACGTCATTGCGCTGCTTGTTTTTGCCTTGGTGCTGACCAGCTTTTCGCCGACCGACTTGATGCCGAAAGTCTGCCGGATATTTGTCCGGGAATATTCCCTGAAAGCGCTGCCCTGTCTGTGCGTCTGGCTGGTACTGGTTTATCAGATTATCCGGGCTGGAAAAGGATTCAAAAAGAAATTATAAGAACGAAAAAGGATGAAGAAAAAAGTATCCATTGTCATTTGTTGTTACAATGAAGAAGATAATATACCGGTTGTTGTAGATGCGATTCATAAAAATATGGACAGCCTGACTTATTCTTATGAAATCATACTGGTAAATGACGGCAGTTCGGATGGCACTCTACAGGTAATCGAGACGTTGATTCAGCATGATGAACAATTGTTTTACATCAATCTTTCGCGGAATTTCGGACATCAGAATGCACTGAAAGCAGGAATGGATTATGCCACTGGAGATTGTGTTATATGCATGGATGGAGACATGCAGCATCCGCCGGAAATGCTTCCCATGTTTCTTGAAAAATGGGAAGAAGGCTACGACGTTGTTTATACCCGCCGGCAAGACAACAAATCCGTGTCGAACAAAAAAAGAAAAACATCCGCCCTGTTTTACCGTCTCCTCAATGCTTTATCCGACATTGAACTGGAGGATGGTACTGCCGATTTTCGCCTGCTGGACAGACGTGTTGCCAACGTCATTGCCGGAATGAACAGCAATGATTTATTTTTCAGAGGACTGGTTAAATGGATTGGATTCCATCAATACGCCATCGATTACGTTCCCAACAAGCGACATGCAGGAGAGAGCAAATACACGTTCAAAAAAATGTGCAGTCTGGCATTGCAGGGAATTACTTCTTTCAGCGTGAAGCCCTTGTATTTGTCGACGTACATCGGATTTTTTATCGCCGCACTTTCACTCTTATTTATCCCTTACGCAATTATCAGTTATCTTTACAATGATCCGATGTCCGGTTGGGCGTCTATCATCATTGCGGTCGGATTTCTGGGCGGTTTGCAGCTCTCGATGATAGGGATTATCGGCTTGTATGTCGGCAAGATATTTATTCAGACCAAAGGGAGACCTTCATATATTGTTAAGGATACAAATTTACGGACTTAAATTAATGTTTGTCTTGCCTGAAAGCAGCGCGTTTTGTATGGTTGAAATTTCATTGGCCTTAAAAGCAGTGCATTTTGCATGTTTTGAATTTCATTTGCCCTAAAAGCAGTGCGCTTTGCATATTTTGAATTTCATTTGCCCTAAAAGCAGTGCTTTTTGCATATTTTGAATTTCATTTGCCCTGAAAGCAGTGCTTTTTGCATATTTTGAATTTCATTTGCCCTAAAAGCAGTGCATTCTGCATATTTTGAATTTCATTTGCCCTGAAAGCAGTGCTTTTTGCATGTTTTGAATTTCATTTGCCCTTAAAAGCAGTGCGTTTTGCATGCTTTCCAGAATTAAATATATAAATTTGCGGCGTTAAAGATACAAATTTACGAAAATGATACTGCTAAGCTTTGATATTGAAGAGTTCGACATGCCATTCGAATACAATCGGGAAATTTCTTTCGAACAGCAAATGGCTGTTTCCAGGCAGGGAGCGGAAAAAATCCTGCAACTGCTGGAGCGGCAAGCCGTTCATGCAACTTTTTACATGACTGCCAATTTCGCACAACATGCCCCCGAAATGGTCGCAAAAATCGTTTCTTCCGGACACGAACTGGCTTCCCATGGATTTTACCACAGCCGCTTTGAACCCAAACACCTGAAAGAATCCAGGGATTTGCTGGAAAAGACAGGAAACATAACAGTCAACGGCTATCGCATGGCACGCATGATGCCCGTTCCCGAAGAAGAAGTGCAAAAAGCCGGTTACCGCTACAATTCATCCATCAATCCCACTTTTTTACCCGGCAGATATAATAAATTGAAAGAACCGCGAACGGTTTTCCTGCGCTCCGGCGTTTGGCAATTGCCCACGTCGGTTACTCCGCTGTTTCGGTTTCCGCTTTTCTGGCTGGCATTTCACAATCTGCCATTGAGACTGTACCGCTGCTTAGCCCGATGGACGTACCGGAAAGACGGCTACCTGAATCTCTATTTTCACCCCTGGGAATTTATGCCCATCGGACCTAAGTCTGCCTATAACTTTCCGCCATACGTTACCAGAAACACGGACGGGAAAATGACGGAACGCCTGGAAAAACTGATCGTATGGGCTAAAAAGAGCGGTTATGCGTTCGGCACAACGAACGATTTCATTGACCGGCACACCGCTTCTCATCATGCCTGATTTTTAATTTTTAACGTCTAACTTCCATGAAATATCCTTTTTTACTCCTTTACCTGTCACTTTGCTTCCTCTCCTGTGTCGAACACAAAAGGGAGAAACCCGCTCCGCCCCGCGATTTTGCCGCCATCAAAGACAGTGGAACAATCAATGTCATCACACTTTACAGTTCCATCTCGTATTTCATTTACAAGGGCGAAGCGATGGGCTACGAATATGATTTGCTGAAAGATTTTGCCGACTCGCATCAACTGAAAATCAACCTCAAGATTGCGGCCAACGTGAATACACTCACCGAAGCGCTGCTCAAGGGAGAGGCCGACGTGATTGCCTACAATATACCGGTTACCAACGACATGAAGCCTTTCGTCCGGTATTGCGGCCGGGAACTGATTACACAACAGGTACTCGTACAGCGGGCAAACCGCAATGATACGATTCTCGACAACGTGATTCAGTTGATCGGAAAAGATGTCTGGGTAAAACACAACACCCGCTATTACGACCGTCTCGTAAATCTCAACAAAGAAGTTGGAGGCGGTATTTTCATCCATGACATATCGAAAGATACCATCAACACGGAAGACTTGATAGAGATGGTATCCAAAGGAAAAATCCCCTACACGGTTAGCGACGATAATATTGCGCAGCTCAACCGGACTTATTTTTCCAACATCGATATCCGCCTGAAGCTGAGCCATCCGCAACGCTCGTCCTGGGCGGTCAGGGAAAACGCTCCACAGTTGGCAGAAGCATTGAATCAATGGTTTTCGGAAAACAGGAATACAACCAGATACAGGGCAATCATGAAGCGCTACTTCGAGATGAGCAAATGGCCGGATGCGTCTGCTACTGCTTTCGGACGGTTGCTGGCGAACGGGCAAATATCTCCCTTCGACAGTATTTTCAAGAAATATGCGCCCGCTATCAATAAAGACTGGCGATTGCTGGCTTCCATCGCTTTTCAGGAATCGCGCTTCGACACAACAAGAGTGTCTTGGGTAGGAGCTTCGGGACTGATGGGACTGATGCCCCTGACTGCCGAAGCCATGGGCATTGACCGGGAAGAAAGAAGCAATCCGGAAGCGAGCATCAGGGCTGCCGTAGAGTATATCCGTATTGCAGAACGCTCTTTCCGGAATATTCCCGATGAAAATGAGCGGATTAAATTTATTCTCGCAACCTATAATGCCGGAATCGGACATGTTTTCGACGCGCAGGCGCTGACCGTGAAATACGGAAAAGATGCCGGCATTTGGGATGATAATGTAGAAGAATACGTCCGCCTCAAAAGTTTTCCGGCCTATTACAACGACAGCATTTGCCGGCACGGCTACCTTCGCGGCAGCGAAACGACGGCCTATGTGCGGGATGTCATGCTTCGATGGCAGTTTTACCGGGCGAAGGTGGCCAATTGAGTATTACCGTTTTTTTACTACCTTTGCCGCAAATTTTACAGGAAATTGGAAATAAACAAATTATTGGAACTGTATGCCTTGCATCCGAATATCAAGGCAACAATGACCCTCTTGCAGAAAGAACGGGCAGAAAACATTTTCCTTGCGGGCTTGAGCGGTTCGTCGGGAAGTTTTGTGCTCGCGTCTCTTTTTCGGCAAACCGGCAAGTCTTTTTTGTGTATATTGAACGATGCGGAAGAAGCCGGATATTTTTATCACGACCTCCATCAGTTGCTGGACGATCGTGAGGTGCTGTTTTTCCCGTCCGGATTCAAAAGGGCTATCCGCTACGGACAGGTAGATCAGGCGAATCTTATCCTGCGAACGGAAGCGCTAACGGGTTTGCAGCATCCCGTTAGCCCGTATATCGTTGTCACTTATCCGGAAGCGATTGCCGAGAAAGTTATCTCGCAGGATATACTGCAAAAAAACACATTGAAAATCGGTGTAAACGAGAAAATAGACAATATGTTTATTACCAGTGTGCTTTTTTCTTACGGGTTTGAGCGGGTAGATTATGTATATGAGCCGGGACAGTTTGCCGTTAGAGGCTCAATCATCGACGTCTTTTCCTATGCCAACGAATATCCTTACCGGATTGATTTTTTCGGAGATGAAGTGGAAAGCATCCGTTCCTTCGACGTGGAAAATCAGTTGTCGAAAGAAAAACTTCAGGAAATATATATCATTCCGGGCGAAGCCGGAAAGGCAGAAACTTCCCTTCTCTCATATTTGCCGGACGATGCATTGATTGCCCAGAAAAATCATCTTTGGGTAGATGAAAAAATCGATGCCTTATGGAACGAACCTCCCGTTCTCAATAACGAAGAAACGTTTCAAACCGTAGAAGAAATACAGGAATATTTAATTACCGCTGCCCACTTTCGGGCGGCAATTGCGGAGCGCCGTAAAATTTATTTAAGTCAGGCAACAACTTCGGATGCCTATTTGAATCCGGTGGTTATTCAGTACCAGACAGAGTTTCAGCCTTCTTTTCATAAAAACTTCGAGTTAGTTGCCCAGTCGTTCTCGGAATTACTGGAAAAAGGCTATCAACTGTATATTTTAAGTGACAGCGAAAAACAGATCAACCGTATCCATAACATTTTTGAAGACCGAGGAAATCAAATCCCCTTTACACATGTTCTCCGGACAATTCACGGCGGTTTTACCGACCATGCGTTAAAAAAATGCTTCTTCACCGACCATCAGCTATTTAACCGCTACCACAAATACAGTTTGAAATCGGACAAGGCGCGTTCCGGAAAAATCTCGCTTTCGCTGAAAGAACTCTACCAGTTTCAGGTAGGCGATTATGTGGTGCACGTCGATCACGGCATTGGACGTTTCGGAGGATTGAAATATTCGGAACAAAACGGGAAAATGCAGGAAGTGATCAAGGTTGTTTTTCAGAACGACGACACCATTTTTGTCAGCATACACGCCCTGCACAAACTCTCCAAATACAAGGGAAAAGAAGGAACGCCTCCCAGACTGAATAAGTTAGGCTCCGGAAACTGGGAACGCATGAAGGAACGCACTAAAAAGAAGGTCAAGGATATTGCCCGCGACCTGATTTTGCTGTATTCCAAGCGGATGCAGGAACAGGGCTTTGCTTTCTCGCCGGATACTTACTTGCAGGAAGAACTGGAAGCTTCGTTTATCTATGAGGATACGCCCGACCAGTTTAAAGTCACCAACGACGTTAAACGGGACATGGAAAGAGGTCTTCCCATGGATCGCCTGATTTGTGGAGATGTGGGATTCGGCAAAACAGAGATCGCCATCCGTGCCGCCTTCAAGGCGGTGACCGATGGCAAGCAGGTAGCCGTTCTCACTCCTACCACCGTCCTGGCCTATCAGCATTATCAAACATTTACGGAACGCCTGGCCAATTTTCCCTGTACGATCGACTATATTTCCCGTTCAAGAAAAGCAGAAGAAGTCCGCAACATGCTGGCAAAACTGAAGGAAGGCAAAATAGATATTCTGATAGGAACGCACCGCCTGGTCAGTAACGACGTTAAATTCAAAGATTTGGGACTGCTGATTATAGACGAAGAACAAAAATTCGGCGTTACCGTGAAAGAACGGCTCAAACAGAGCAGGGTGAATGTGGATACGTTGACGCTGACGGCAACTCCCATTCCGCGCACGCTGCAATTCAGTTTGATGGGTGCACGCGACTTATCGTCCATCATCACCCCGCCGCCCAACCGCTATCCGATACAGACGGAACTTCACCGTTACAGCGAAACGATTATCCGCGAAGCGATTAACTTTGAAATGAGCCGCAATGGACAAACGTTTCTCATCAATAACCGGATTGACTATCTGCCGGCACTGGTCGACGCTGTCAAAAAGCAGGTTCCCGACGCTCGAATTGCACTGGGACACGGAAAAATGGAGCCTCGAAAGCTGGAGCAGGTTATTCTCGATTTTTCCAACTACGAATACGACGTTCTCATTGCCACTTCCATTGTAGAAAGTGGCCTGGATATTCCCAATGCAAACACGATTATCATCAACAATGCGCAGCACTTCGGATTGAGCGACCTGCATCAGTTGCGGGGACGGGTGGGCAGAAGCAACAAAAAGGCATTCTGCTACCTGCTGACGCCGCCCCTGTCGTCGCTAACCGTAGAAGGCCGCCGCCGACTGCAGGCTATCGAAAACCTCTCGGAACTTGGAAGCGGCATCCACATTGCCATGCAGGACCTGGATATTCGCGGAGCGGGCGACTTGCTGGGCGGCGAACAGAGCGGTTTTATTGCCGACCTCGGATACGAAACCTATCAAAAAGTACTGGAAGAAGCCGTTCAGGAACTCCGGAACGAAGAATTTAACAGCCTCTATAAAGACGAAAACCAGGTAGATAGCGGCGAACATTACGTGAAAGATACCGTTATAGACAGTGATTTGGAGCTTTCCTTTCCCGCCTCCTACGTCCCCAACGATTCCGAGCGGATTTTGCTGTACCGCGAACTGGATAAGATAGATAATGACGACGATTTAATGGCTTTCGCCGACCGACTGAAAGACCGGTTCGGGCAAATTCCTCCGGAAAGCCAGGAACTCATCCGGATTATTCGCGTCAAGCGCATTGCACAGAAACTGGGAGTCGAAAAACTCACACTCCGGTCGGGGAAAATGAACCTCTACCTGGTGAATGATATTCATTCTCCGTATTATCAAAGTGCCGCCTTCGGAAAACTGTTGCAGTACGTGCAGGCAAATTACAAGCGCTGTCAACTGAAGGAGAGCAATGGCAAACGTCTGATAAGCGTCTCCACCGTTACCAAAGTAGAAACTGCGCGTAAGATACTGGAGGCGATAGAACAGTGTGCGGACAAGTAAGCGCTGCTTGTAGATGCGACTCTACAGCGCCACAAACGTCATCACCCGACTCTTTACCCGAATATAGCCATGCTTCAGCAGCTTCGGCGGGTGCAGGGGATTAAGCAGCAACTGCCGCCGCAGTCGATACGTTCGGTAATGCCGCATGATGCCCAGATAAGAATTGATAGATGATCCCAGACGCCGAACTTTCTTCCGGTCGGGATGATCCTCTTTCAATGCCGCGTTGGATGCGAAGATGACCTGACTGAACTTCTTCTTTACCCGCCGGCCAATATACGTCCGGTGCGGCAAAATGTAAGCGCC